>NZ_JBEOWJ010000006.1:183728-248529 GCF_040295965.1 Streptosporangium sp. NPDC002544
ACGACGACCTGTCGGCCCCGCGCCCGCGGGGATGGTCCTCCGCAACGGCGCGAAAGTCCTCACCGAACCGGGTCGGCCCCGCGCCCGCGGGGATGGTCCCTACTTGGTGACCGCCGCCGCGCTGGCCGACGTGTCGGCCCCGCGCCCGCGGGGATGGTCCCCACCTCACGTGGGAGAACATCAGCCACCCCATGTCGGCCCCGCGCCCGCGGGGATGGTCCGACGCTGATCCGTGAGGCGATCCAGTCCCCGAAGTCGGCCCCGCGCCCGCGGGGATGGTCCGCAGCGGGCCGCCGCAGGACTCGATCCCAAAGAGTCGGCCCCGCGCCCGCGGGGATGGTCCCAGGAACGATCCACCGCCTTCACACGGCTGTTCGTCGGCCCCGCGCCCGCGGGGATGGTCCAGCGGCACTCGCACGATGATCCTGTCCGGCATGGTCGGCCCCGCGCCCGCGGGGATGGTCCGCCCGCGACATCGCCCTACGAGCCATCCAGGACGTCGGCCCCGCGCCCGCGGGGATGGTCCTGGCTCGCGGGTCAAGGTCACGCTACGGCGGACGTCGGCCCCGCGCCCGCGGGGATGGTCCGCGGACATGACGGAGACCTTCACGGTCATCATGGTCGGCCCCGCGCCCGCGGGGATGGTCCCCTTCGGCTGCTACACGGGGACCGAGCGGACCGGTCGGCCCCGCGCCCGCGGGGATGGTCCTTCCGGGGCCGCCCTTATCCAGGCAGCGCACCAGTCGGCCCCGCGCCCGCGGGGATGGTCCTTGCAAGAGCGACACGGCGTAGACCACATCCAGGTCGGCCCCGCGCCCGCGGGGATGGTCCTGGACGTCGTCGCTTCCACAGCTGCCGGGTGGGGTCGGCCCCGCGCCCACGGGGATGGTCCGGAACATGTCCCCGATCTGGGTGAGGTAGTAGGGTCGGCCCCGCGCCCGCGGGGATGGTCCGGTGTTCGGCCATCTCATGGCCGCACTCGGCCAGTCGGCCCCGCGCCCGCGGGGATGGTCCTTCGGGGGCGGGTCGGGCTCGACCAGGCGCTTGGTCGGCCCCGCGCCCGCGGGGATGGTCCTATTCAAACGTTGGCGAAGCGCGGCCTGAACAAGTCGGCCCCGCGCCCACGGGGATGGTCCGAAGATCCTCGCCTCGAGCGGCGCCGCGCTGCTGTCGGCCCCGCGCCCGCGGGGATGGTCCGGTGTTCGGCCATCTCATGGCCGCACTCGGCCAGTCGGCCCCGCGCCCGCGGGGATGGTCCTTCGGGGGCGGGTCGGGCTCGACCAGGCGCTTGGTCGGCCCCGCGCCCGCGGGGATGGTCCTATTCAAACGTTGGCGAAGTGTGGCCTGAACAAGTCGGCCCCGCGCCCACGGGGATGGTCCGAAGATCCTCGCCTCGAGCGGCGCCGCGCTGCTGTCGGCCCCGCGCCCGCGGGGATGGTCCGCGCCGGGAGTTGTTCAAGGCAGCGGGGGTGTGGTCGGCCCCGCGCCCGCGGGGATGGTCCGCGCGGTCAGCGGGCTTAGCCCAGCGGAGGTTCGTCGGCCCCGCGCCCGCGGGGATGGTCCGTAGCCCGACGCCGTCCCGGGGTGGGCTTTACCGTCGGCCCCGCGCCCGCGGGGATGGTCCCCTTGACGCTGATGACCCGCTGGACTTCTACGAGTCGGCCCCGCGCCCGCGGGGATGGTCCGAGGAGTCCGCCGCCACGCTGATGTGGCACGCTGTCGGCCCCGCGCCCGCGGGGATGGTCCTGACCCTCGGAGTTGACGCACACGTCTCCGTGCGTCGGCCCCGCGCCCGCGGGGATGGTCCCGCCATCCGGGGCGATCGGGCAACCTCGCGGAGGTCGGCCCCGCGCCCGCGGGGATGGTCCGACGAGCTGGACTACACACTGGACGGGGCGCAGGTCGGCCCCGCGCCCGCGGGGATGGTCCTCCAGCAGCGCATACCCGACCTGGACCGTCTCAGTCGGCCCCGCGCCTGCGGGGATGGTCCCGGCGTCTACGTGTTCGATTTCGCGCACGACTTGTCGGCCCCGCGCCTGCGGGGATGGTCCCGTCCACCGCTGTTCGTCCTGGCCCTCGGGGCGGTCGGCCCCGCGCCTGCGGGGATGGTCCACTGCTGTAGAGACCTCTCCCTGGCAGCATGAGGTCGGCCCCGCGCCTGCCGGGATGGTCCCCAGGACAGGGCCTCGCGGCTCGGGGCGACGTCGTCGGCCCCGCGCCTGCGGGGATAGTCCCGTGGTGCAGATCCACCAGGAGCAGGTGTCCGTGTCGGCCCCGCATCTGCGGGGATGGTCCGGTGTGGGTACTCACCGCGTACGGCTGGCTCATCGGCGAGCGGCTCGGTGTCCGGCACACGCAGATCGCCCAGGGCGGCGCCTGCCTGGTGGCGACCTCCGACGGATGCGTGGGCCGTGGAGCGAGGGCCCGGCGACCGTGTGCGCCCTGCGGGCCGTGGGCAGCGCCGCTGGCGGCTCGACTACCCGGCGCTCGGCGGCCCGGCCGAGCCGATCCGTGTGACGTAGAGGTCCCAGAACCGGTCCGGGTCCATCTCCAGCACGGTGCGGCCGTCCGTGTTCGAGACGATCTCGGGGCGGAGGAAGGCCGCCGCGGCCACGGCGTCCCAGACGAAGGCCCGATGTCCCGGATCACCGGCGAAGAGCGGTCCCCAAAGCTCCTTGAAGAGCTTCCTGACCGGGGTCTCCTGCCCCGCGACCACCCGCTCGTAGGTCTGCCTGTCCATGGTGAGCCGCTGCGCCGCCGCCAGCGTGACGACCAGCCGGCGCCTGAACGGAGCGGCGAAGGCGACCCGGGACGCCTCGGGGTCGAACCAGCGGTTGAACTCCTCGCCCTCCGTGTCGGCTCCCAGATAGACGACCTCCTTGACCAGGGGGACCATCTCCGGATGCTCCCGTACGGCGCGTGCCAGGTTGGTGGCCGGGCCGAGCGCGAAGACGGTCACCTCGCCGGGGTGGCGTCTCACCTGGTCGGCGATGAAGTCCGAGGCGCTGCCCGCCGCGGGCCGGGTCGTCGCGTAGCCGCCGTGCGGCTCGGTGGCCAGCGCGCGGTGGGACGCCGGTCGCGGCCGGTCCAGGGCCCCGTCGTAGTCGTCCCTCGGCGCCGGCACGTTGGTCTCGCCGGTCACCACGGGGATGCCGGTCCTGCCGATGAGCTCCAGCTGGCGCAGCGCGTACGCGGTGCCCTCCTCCGGCCAGGTGTTGCCGCCCACGGTCGTCACCCCGAGCACCTCCACCCCTTCGGCGGCGGCCAGCAGGAACATGGCCTGCGCGTCGTCGTTCAGCTCGCCCATGTCCGCGTCGATGATGACTTTCCCGGTGCCCGGGGGTCCCTCGAGCGGCACTCCCGGCGAGCACGACGCCGCGGCGCACACCATGGACAGCGCCACCAGCGAGACCAGTATTTTCCTTCTCATGCCTCACCTGTCGGGCGCGACACCGCATTCGGTTCGTTCCACGCCATGAACGGAGCCGTGAACCGCCGGAGCGACCGGATGCGACAGAGAGGCATGACACCGTTGAAAGGGCTCCCATGAGCGAGCACGAGAGCTGGACGGACGCTCGGCTGCTCGACGCCGTCGCCGGCGAGGACCGCCGTGCCCTTGAGGTCCTTTACGCCCGGCACGCACCCTGGCTCGTCATCCGGCTCACCCGCCGGTGCGCCGACCCGGCGCTGGTGGACGAGGCGGTCCAGGACACCTTCGTGGCCGTCTGGCGTACGGCGCGCACCTGGAAGGGCAAGGGAGAGGTCGCGGCCTGGATCTGGGGCATCGGCGTCCGCCGCCTGCTGGACCGGCTCCGCCGCCGCCCGGCGGTGCCACTGCCCGCCTACGAGCAGGTCATGGTCTCGGCCGAGGAACAGGTGCTGCTCGGCATCGAGTACGGCGAGCTCGGCCAGGCGATGGGCCGGCTCTCCCCGGAACTGCGCGCGGTGGTCCAGGCGACGGTGCTGGACGGGCTGACCACCCGGGAGGCCGGGCGGCTGCTCGGCATCCCGGCGGGAACCGTCAAAACCCGGATGATGCGCGCGAAGGCACTGTTGAGGGAGGAGCTGGCATGAGCACCTGGCACATGGACGACGGCCTGGCCGTCAGGTACGCCGACGGGGAGCTGAACCCGACACTGGCCGCGTCGGTCGAGGCCCACCTGCTGGCCTGCGATCAATGCCGGGGCCTGCTCGCGCCCCGGGTACCGCGCTCCCGGCTGGACCGGGTCTGGGCGGAGGTGGCCGACGCGGTGGACACACCCGTGCCGGGACCGTTCGAACGACTGCTGCGGGCGATCGGCGTCCACGACCACACGGCCCGGCTGCTGGGCGCCACCTACTCGCTGCGCCTGCCGTGGATCGCGGCCGGCACCGTGGCGCTCCTGTTCGCCGCGCTGGCCTCGGGGGAGACGACCCGGTGGGGGCTGCTCGTCTATCTCACGCTGGCCCCGATCCTGCCGGTCGCCGGAGTCGCCGTGGCCTTCGGCCGGGACGGAGATCCGACCCACGAGATCGGCCTGGCCGCGCCGTACTCGATGTTCCGGCTGATGCTGATGCGCGCCGCCGCGGTGCTGACGTCCTCGTCCGCACTGGCGCTGGTGATGGGCCTCGCCCTGCTGGGCGACGACTGGACCGTGGCCGCGTGGCTGCTGCCCTCGCTCGCGCTGACCTCGCTGACCCTCGTCCTTTCCCGCCGGTTCGACCCGCGCCACTGCGGGGCCGCCGTGGCGGTGACCTGGCTGGTCGTGGTCGTCGCCACGAACCTCCGCGAGCCGAGCCTGGCGATGTTCGGCGGCGCCGGCCAGGTGGGCTACCTGGCCATCACCTTCATATCCGTCGTCCTTCTCATCGTGCACCGCAGGGAGTTCTCATGATCGAGGCAGCGGGTCTGGTGAAGGCCTACGGCCGCAGCCGGGCCCTGGACGGGCTCACCTTCACCGCGGGGAAGGGGGTGACCGGTCTGCTGGGGCCGAACGGCGCGGGTAAGACCACGCTGATCAGGATGCTGGCGACCGTGCTCGCCCCGGACGAGGGCGGGCTGAGACTGCTCGGCCGGGACCCGGCCGGGGACCGGCTGGAGATCCGGCGGCGACTGGGATACCTGCCGCAGGAGCCGGGCTACCAGCGCGGATTCACGGTCTTCGAGTTCGTCGACTACGTGGCGATCCTGAAGGAGATGGTGGAGCGGCGGGCCCGGCACGACGAGGTGCGCCGGGTGATCGAGGAGGTCGGGCTGACCTCCGTGAGCGGGAAGCGGATCCGGACGCTGTCCGGCGGCATGCGGCGGCGGCTGGGCATCGCGCAGACGCTGCTCGGCGACCCCGAGCTGATCCTGCTGGACGAGCCGACCGCCGGCCTGGACCCCGAGCAGCGGCTCCGGTTCCGCGAGCTGATCTCGCGCATCGGGCAGGACCGGGCCGTCGTGCTCTCCACCCACCAGACCGAGGACGTCGCCGCCCTCTGCAACCGGGTGGTCGTGCTCAAGGCGGGACGGTGCGAGTTCGAGGGCACGCCCGAGGAGATCCGGGCGCTGGCCGAGGGCCTGGTCTGGTTCTCCTCGGAGAGGTCGGGAGTGCTCTCCTGGCGCACCGGCGACGGGCTGTTCCGCAACATCGGGCCCGCCCCGGAGGGTGCCCGCCTGGCCGAGCCGACCGTGGAGGACGGTTACCTGCTGCTGCTCGGCGGCACGGCCGCGGAGGCGGCGGCATGACGCTGCGCGACTCGGCCCGGCGCACAGTGGCCCGGCCGGCGACGACGCCGGTACCCCGTCACCACCTCAGCCGTGATGGTGAGCGGTGGCCGTTACCCGGAAACGCATCCGGCAGACGACGGCGTCGCTGCGCCGACGCAGCGCTCGGGCGAGGACCGCGCCGCGCTGGTTCTGCAGAACGCGCTGCCAGGCGTGTTCGGGCTCGATCTCGGCGATGAGGGCGAACACCTGCCTCTCGGGCACACTCTTGATGTACTCGATCAAGGGGGTGTCCAGCCGCCGGTGGGCGTCGAAGAGCTGCACCAGTTCGACGCCGGGGTGCCAGCGCTCCCAGTCCTCGACGAACCTTCGCGCCTCTGACTCGTCTTCCGGGTGGGTGATGTTGACCGCGACCACCCGGTCTCCCAAGGAGAGCGCGGCGGCGAGCGCCTCGCAGGTCAGGCGGGTGATCGTATGCACCGGCACCACCACGAGCGAGCGGCGCGGCCGCGGCGGGACGGGCGTCCTGCCCAGTTCCAGGCGCTCGCCGATGCGGGCGTAGGAGCGGTTGACCCATTGCATGGCCGCTACCACCAGCGGCATCGTGACCACGATCAGCCAGCCGCCCTCGGTGAACTTGGAGATCGTGACCACGATGGCGGCGACGAAGGTCAGCAGCGCGCCGAAGCCGTTGAGGGCCGCCCGCCACCGCCAGCCCGCGGGTCGGTCCCCAAGCCAGTGCCTGACCATACCGGCTTGGGAGATGGTGAAGCCGACGAACACGCCGATCGCGAACAGTGGCACCAGCAGGTTCATCTCACCCCGGGCCAGGATCAGCAGCAGGGCCGAGGTGATGGTCAAGAAGGCGATGCCATAGCGGTGCACGTGCCGATCGGCGCGCAGCGCGAACAGGTGCGGCAGGTTGTTGTCCCGGGCCAGCAGCTGGGTCAGGACCGGCAGGCCGCCGAAGGAGGTGTTGGCGGCCAGCGCGAGCAACACGACCGTGGAGAACTGCACCAGGTAGAACAGCGGGCCATCACCCAGTGACGCCTGGGTGACCTGCGAGAGCACGGTCACCCCCTCAGCGGGGGCGATCTCGAACTTCTCGATCAGGACGGCGATGCCGATCAGCATCACGGCCAGCAGGACGCCGAGCGCCATCTCCGCGCGCTGGGCCCGCTTGACCCGCGGCTTTTTGAAGGAGGGCACCGCGTTGGCGATCGCCTCGACGCCGGTGAGCGAGGCGCAGCCGTTGGCGAACGCCTTGAGCAGCAGCAGCACCCCGACCGTCTGCAGGGCGTGGGGCGTGTGCTCGGCGTAGACGGCGGGCTCGTTGCGGATCAGGCCGACCACGATCACCAGCGTGATGGCGCCGACGTAGAGGGCGGCCGGTGCGATGAAGGCGCGGGCGCTGTGCGTGATGCCCCGGAGGTTGATCATGGTGATCACGGCGAGCACGGCCAGGCACAGCCACACGGTGTACGGCAGGAGCTCGGGAAAGGCCGAGGTCAGCGCGGCGACCCCGGCGGCGACCGAGACCGCCACGTTCAGGACGTAGTCCACGATGAGCGAGGCGCCCGCGACCAGGCCGGCCTGGCGGCCCAGGTACGTCTTGGCCACACCGTAGGCGCCTCCGCCCTCGGGGAAGGCGGCGACGACCTGCCGGTAGGACAGGGTCAGCACGCCCAGCAGGGCCGCGATGGCCAGCGTGACCGGAAGGGTGAAACCGAGCCCCGCACCGCCGGCCAGGGCCAGTACCAAGACGATGGCCTCGGGACCGTAGGCCACCGAGGCCATCGCGTCCAGCGAGAGGGCCGCCAGGCCGCCGGTGACCGTCAGCCGGTGCCGGTCACCGGTATCTGGGGTATCAGAAGGCTCCTGGGGGCGAGCGGGGGTCAACAGCGCGGACATCACGTCACTCCTGTACGAGGGCTACACCTCATCGTCACCCCCAGCCCAGAGAACAATTGTCCGCCCATATACGTTTTTGACGCCTTTACGGTGAATAACTATGCGCATCCCACGGCGACGCGACGACAACGGCGACCGCGCGACCGGAAGGGATCACTACTCGAACCGGTGGCCATTCCACGCCGTGACCAGAGAGACCGGACGCACAGGGCCCTTCTCCGCTTGCGGCGCAGGTCGCGGAGCTCCTTGACGTACCTTTCCACGGTCGCCCTCGGCGGCTCCCGGCCGGGGAACCGCCGTGCCCGGCAACGACTCATCACGAGGAGATCCAGTGGGAAACAGGACGGTGAGCCCCATCCCGCCACCTCTGCCGGCGCCCGAAGTCGTGGGGAGTGCCGACATCCGGAAATGCGGCGCGGTGACGGCGTCAGAAAATCCCGCAAAGGCGTATGGATCGCGTCAAAGCCATAGTGACGGGCCCGGGTACCGGCTCACCATGGGACTGGAAAGAGCGGCGTCATACGGCGTCGCCGGGCCAGGATCCACCGCCTGCTGGAGGGTGTCGTGAACGAGGTCGCGGGATTGTGTTTGCTGGGCGTCGGCCTCGCCCTGTTCGTACTCGCGCGGCGCGTCAGGCTCGGGCCGGTGCGCGGCTGGGGCGGGCTGGCGGCCAGGATCGGCCTGGGGGACGCGCGATCATGGGAGATCACGCACGACGAGATCGAGCCGTGGATCGCGGCGGCAGGGGTCGCGGCAGGACTGGCCGGGCTGGCGTCACTGTCGATCGAGGAAGGCTCGGTGCTGGCCGCGGTGACGACGCTGGGCATGGGACTGTGCGGCGCGCTGCTGGTGGCCGCCGCCGTGACCGGACGCGCGCGACTACGGCGATCCGGTGCCTGAGAAGTCGTGGCCCGCCGCCTGCTACGCTCTGCGGAAATACGCTCTGCCGACGGAAGTGCGAGCAGGACGATCACCAGGATCGAGCCCAGAGTGGTCAAGATGAGCTTGGCGAGGCCCGCGGGGAGACGGGTCGCACCCTCAGGACGGAAAGCCGTACCTTCCGTGAAGGCGGACAAAGCTGGCCAGTGTGAGGACCTGCCGACGCTCAAGTCCGGTCACGGTGCGCTGGAACAGGACGACCTCCTCCCGCCCGCCCGGTCCGATGGGCTGTACCAGACGGCCGCCGAGCCGGAGCTGTTCGACCAGCGGCGGGGGCACCTCCGGGAACGCGGCCGACACGACGATGCCGTCGTACGGAGCGCGGTCCGGCACGCCGCCACCACCGTCTCCGACGAGCAGTTCGACATTGCCGATCCCCTGCCGGGCGAGGTTCCGGCGCGCCTGCCGGACCAGGTCCGCCCACAGGTCGACGGTCACGACATCGGCGGCCAGGCGAGCGAGCAGCGCGGTCTGGAAACCGAGGCCGGTGCCGATCTCAAGCACGTGTTCCGTCCCGCCGAGACCGAGACCTTCGATCATCCTTGCCGACAGCGAGGGCTGCGTGGTCACCAGCCCGTGCCCGATCAGGATGGGCTCGTCGTAGTAGGCGATCGCGATACAGTCCGCGGGAACGAATCCCGCTCGCGGCGTCGCGCGTACGGCCTCCAGCAGACGCTCGTCGCGGACGCCCATCGCCCGGACGGCCCGGATGAGATCTTCGGGAGAGGCGCCTGCGGTCATGTCCGGCCCCGCCTACATCCGCCGGAGCGCGAGCGCGCCGTCCGGCTCCAGGTCGACCCGTGATCCGAGGTCACGGCCGACCCGGTCGAGAACCGCCCGCAGCCATTCGGAGTCCTCGCCCGAGGCGTGCTGGAGGCGCATCCGGCAGGCCCGCATGGGCACCATCCGCAAACCGGCCGTCCTGCCCGACTCCGGCTCCACCGACACGAAGTACAGCAGCCGAAGATCGTCCCGGTACTCCTCATAGCCGGTGATGCCCTCGTAGTCGTCGACGAGGTCACCGCAGCCGTACAGAATGAGCTTGTCTCGGTAGACCTCGACGGGCCGGGGATGGTGCGAGGAGTGCCCGTGCACCACGTCGACACCGCCGTCGACCAGGCGGTGCGCGAAGCGCCGCTGATCTCGGGAAACGTGGTAGCCCCAGTTGGAGCCCCAATGGATGGAGACGACCGCGACGTCACCGGGGCGCTTCACCTGCCGCACCCGGCCGGCCACCTCGGCCGCGGCGGTCTCCGACAGCTCAGGGACGAAATCGACACCCCCGCGATCCGGGGCCGCCGCCCATTCCGGCGGAATGCCGCTGGACTCCGTCCCGCAGGAGAGGATCAGGACCCGCCCGCCACCCTCGACGGTGACGATCGCGGGTCGCCGCGCCTCGTCCGCCTCCCGGCCCGCCCCCACCGCTCGCAGTCCCGCGTCGGCCAGGGCGTCGAGCGTTTCCTCCAGGCCTCGTCGGCCGAAGTCCATGACGTGGTTGTTCGCCAGCACGCAGACGTCGGGCCGGGCGACCAGCAGACAGGGCAGGTTGGCTGGACTCATCCGGTAGTTCACGGCCTTCCCCACCTCGAAGTCATCGCTCCGGGTGACGCTCGTCTCCAGGTTCACCACCCGGACATCGGGCGCGACCTCCGCCAGCACCCCCAGGGCATCCCCCCACGGCCAGGAGAAGCCGACCGGCCGGGGAATTCGGCCGTTCACCGCCTCCGCGAGATCGATATATGTCCGAGCGTCACGGACATGGCTCTCCTGCAGCGTCGGGTCACCGGGGTACGGAAGGATCTGATCGACGCCGCGGCCGAGCATGACGTCCCCGCAGAGGAACAACGTCACCGGATCGGTGCGCATACCTCCATGCTAGGCGTGCCCCGGGCGCCCGGCACGGGGCACGCTGACGAGATGCGGACGGCGACGCCGGTCAGACCTCGGCCGGGATGTTCAGCAGGGCCGACAGGTCCGCCAGGGGCTCGGGGACGACGCGGTAGTAGACCCAGGAGGCGCGGCGTTCGGAGGTGAGCAGGCCGACCTCCTTGAGAACCTTGAGGTGGTGGCTGATCGTCGGCTGGGAGACCTCGAAGGCCGCGGTGATGTCGCAGACGCAGGCCTCGCCACCGGCGTGGCTGGCCACGATCGACAGGACGCGCAGCCTCACCGGATCGCCGAGTGCCTTGAAGACCCGCGCCACCCCCGCGGCCTGCTCGGCGTTCAGCGACTCTCGGGCCAGCGGCGGGCTGTACTCCAGAAGCTCCATCGGCTCCATCGCTCCCCCTCCCGACATAGACAGCTACCTATGTCAACTTTGGTCGATATTGATGTGTATCTATTAGTGCTCGTCGCGCGGGTCCACGAGCAGGGGCGGCAGGGCCTTGGAGTAACGCCCGCCGTCTGCCATCGAGGTTCTCCTTCGGTCACAGGCGTCACCATGTCCACGGCGGCCGGGAAGCGGTGGTGTCCCCTGCCCTCCGGCCGGAACGAAGCGGGTGGCGCGACACCGCCGCTCAGATGGAGGCCTCCAGCACCCGGACCAGATAGCGCCCCTCCTCCGTCACGGATCCGGCATGGCCGATCAGCTCGCGGAGCCCGTGGTCGTCGATGTAACCCATCCGGTAGGCCACCTCCTCCAGGCAGGCGATCTGCACGCCCTGCCGTTTCTCCAGCACCTGCACGAAGACCCCGGCCTCCAGCAGGCTGTCCGGCGTGCCGGTGTCCAGCCAGGCCGTACCCCGGCCCAGGTTGACCAGCCTGGCGCGGCCTTCGGCGAGGAAGCGCCGGTTGAGGTCGGTGATCTCCAGCTCGCCCCTCGCCGAAGGGGTCAGCTCCGCGGCATAGCGCAGCGCGACGTTGTCGTAGAGGTAGAGGCCGGTGACGGCGAGGTTGCTCCGGGGCCGGGCCGGTTTCTCCTCGATGTCGATCAGCCGGCCCTCCTCGCCGATGACCGCCACCCCGTACCGTTCGGGATCGGCGACCGGGTAGCCGAAGACCGTGCAGCCGTCGAGCTTGCCGACCTCGTCGCGGAGCACCGAGGGGAGTTCGTGACCGTAGAAGATGTTGTCGCCGAGGATGAGGGCCAGCCGGTCGTCGCCCACGAACTCCCCGCCGACCACCAGGGCGTCGGCCAGCCCGCGGGGCGCGGTCTGGACGGCATAGCTCAGGCGCAGGCCCAGCCGGGAGCCGTCGCCGAGCAGCGTCCGAAAGCCCGGCAGATGCTCGGGGGTGCTGATCAGCAGGATCTCCCGGATTCCGGCCAGCATCAGCACCGAGAGCGGGTAGTAGACCATCGGCTTGTTGTAGACCGGCAGCAGGTGCTTGGAGGTGATCGTGGTCAGCGGCCGGAGCCGGGTGCCCGAGCCCCCGGCCAGCACGATGCCCTTCATGTGCGGACCGCCGGGTCCGTGGCATGGGCTCGGCCGCCCCGGCACCGGCGCGCGGTAACGGTCTCCGGCACGATCTCCGGCGCGGCCGCCGAGACACCGCGCGTGAGCGCGCACACCTGACGGGAGCCGATGAGACCGGCCCCGCCGGTCACCAGGATGCGCATTCGCCGCCCCTTTCCCCCAGTGCCGCGTTCGGTCAGTTGGACGTGCGCATGCGCTTGCGGAACACCACGAGCGAGATGCCCAGCAGGAGCACCGCCATCCCGAGCAGTACGGCCACCTCGACCAGGACCGAGCCCAGCCCCTTGCCCGGTTTGGTCAGCGTGATCAGCGCGTCCATCCCCCAGCCGTGCGGGACCAGGTAGCCGATCATGTTCATGGTCTCGCCCGCGACCTCTCGCGGCCACAGGCAGCCGCCCAGCATGCCGAGCACGATGCCCAGCGGAGGCCCGATCGCGGGGGCCTGGGAGGGCGACCGCACCAGACTGCCGACCAGCACCGCGGCGCCGGTGGACACCAGGCAGAACGAGCCGACGACCGCGGCGACGCCCAGCGGGTCTCCCCATGACACGTCGAACATCAGCGTGCTCACCACCATGATCAGGCAGGCCTGCACGATGGCGATGATGAGCCTGCTCAGCACCTCTCCGAGCAGCACCGAGCGCTCCCGCACCGGCCCGGCGAGGGAACGGCGGATCATGCCCAGCCTGCGGCTCTCGGCCAGGGCCGCGGCGACCGCCATGGAGTTGACGAAGGTGAACAGCAGCACGTTGGCGGGTGCGGTGTAGGCGAATCCGCGGGGCGTGGAGCTCTCCGCGGCGCCACTGGTGCTCACCGCCACCTGGGCCGACTCGGCCTGGGCCTTGCGTACCAGAGCCTCGGCCTCGGCCGGGGGCGCGCCCGCCGCCTCGGCCGCCCGCACGGCTTCGAGCACCGCGGCCACCTTGCCGACCGCGACATCGATCATGCCTCGTGCCGCCATGCCGCTGCCGTTGGTCTGGGTCATGACCAGTTCCAGGTCGGTGGACCCGGGCGGGATCAGCAGGCCGGCGGCGAGGGCGCCGGTCCGCACGCCGGACCGCACCTGCTCCTCGGCGTCCATCCGCTCGATCGCGAGGTCGGGGTTGGTCTCCAGCTGGCGCAGTACGGCCGTCGCGACCGGGTCGGAGTCCTGCGCGACCACCCCGATCGGTATCCGATCCTGTCCGGACGCGCTTCCGCCCAGGGCCATCCCGACGAAGAGGATGGTCACGAACGGCATGACCACCATGAAGAACAGGCCCACCTTGTCACGGGAGTGACGGCGCAGGTTGGCCGCCACCAGGGCTCTGACCGGGCTCGGGCTCATCCGAGTAGTCCTCTCCGGAAGCCGAAGGCGGCGACGCCGCCGGCCACGAGTGCCATCCCGCAGAGTGCGGCGATCGGGCCGGCGACCGTCGCCAGGCCCCCGCCGCCACCGGCGAGCTCGGTCAGTCCCGTCGACGTCCAGCCGTTCGGGGTGAACAGCGCCACCTTCTGCAGGAAGTCCGGCAGGTTGTACATCGGCACCAGGCTGCCGCCCAGGAACGCGAAGACGAAGGAGACGCCCATGATCAGCCCGTCGGCCTGGGAGTCGGTCTTCGCCCTGCTGGCCACCAGCATGGTGATCGCGGCGGCGGCCAGCACGTGCGCGGTCCAGAGCGCGAACACCGCGAGCGGATCACCCCAGGTGGACCCGAACAGCAGCACCGAGGAGGCCCAGACGGCGCAGACGCTGACCAGTGCCAGCAGGAAGCCGACCACCCCCTTGCCCACGATCGGGATCCACGGCCGGATGGGCGCGGCACGCATCCGGTTGAGCGTGCCGAGGTTGCGCTCGGTGAGCAGGCTCCTGACCGAGGTGCCCACCACGAAGAAGGCGAAGAGCGCGGCCATGCCGGAGCCGTAGTAGACCGACAGGTCGACCTTTCCGCCCGCCATGGGGTCGCTCTCCAGGGTCAGCGCCGGGCCGCTCGCGCCGTTGCGCTCGACGAACTCCTTGACCTTGTCCGCGGAGACGCCGGCGTCCAGGGACGCCTTGACCGCGAGGGTGCGGGCGTCCACCAGGGCGGAGATCCGGTCGACGATGCTGCTCGCGACCACTCCGGCCAGCGGCGTCTCCGGGGAGGTGAGCACGGTGACCTTCCCCCCGCGTCCGGCGCCGACGTCCTGGCTGAACCCCGAGGGGAACACGATCGCCGCGCCGATGTCCCCGTCGTCGAGGGTCTGTTGCGCGTCCTTCTCCGTCGTGAAGTCGCGCAGGGTCAGCATGCCGTCGAGTTCCTTGGCCGACAGCACCTCCCGGCGCACGCTGGAGGGGAACTCCCCGCCGTCGAGATCGACGAAGCCCACGGTGGCGCGCAGGGGCGGATCGTCCCCGCCGAGGGCGAACCCGAACAGCGAGGCCAGCAGGATGGGGGCGAGCAGGGCAGTCAGCACCGCGGTACCGTCCATGAACCTGGCGCGCAGTTCGAGACGGCTCACCACGAAAAGAGCTCTCAGCATCGTCAGTCCCGCAGCTTGTTGCCGGTGAGGTGCAGGAACGCGGCCTCAAGGTCGGGTTCGATGACCTCGACGGCCGTCACGACGGCGATGCCCCGCACCGCGGCGATGAGGGTGGGCAACAGGTGACTTCCCTCGTTGACGATCAGCCGGATGGACGAGGTACCCGCCCGTACCGCCTCGGTGACCCCCTCCACCGCGCGCAGCTTGTCGGTCGCGATATCCAGGTCGCCGTCGAGGACGAGCTCGACCCGGTCCGCGCTACCGAGGGTGGAGACGAGTTCCTTGCGGGTGCCCTCGGCGACGACCTTGCCGTGGTCGATGATCCCGATGCGCTTGCAGACCCGCTCGACCTCCTCCATGTAGTGCGAGGTGTACAGCAGGCTCATGCCGTCGGCCACCAGTTGCTCGACCCCGTCCAGGATGGCCTTGCGGCTCTGCGGGTCCACCCCGACCGTCGGCTCGTCCAGGATGAGCACCTCCGGCCGGTGCAGCAGGGCCGCGCCGATGTTGATCCGGCGCTTCATCCCGCCCGAGTAGGTGTCGATCTTTCCGTCCGCCCGGTCCGACAGGCCGACGAAGTCGAGCACCTCGTCGATCCGCTTCGCCAGCTCCCGCCGGGGCAGCCCGTAGAGCCTGCCGAAGAAGCGCAGGTTCTCCCGGCCGGTCAGGTCGGGGTAGAGCGCGATCTCCTGCGGGACGTAACCGATCTTCGCCTTCGCCGCGAGCGGATCGGTCGCGACATCGTGGCCACAGACCTGTACGCTCCCCGCGTCCGGCCGTAGCAGGCCCACCAGCATGGAGATCGCGGTGCTCTTGCCCGCCCCGTTGGGACCGAGCAGGCCGTAGGCCTCCCCCTTCTCGATGAAGAAGCCGACGTCCTGTACGGCGAGGATGTCGCCGTACCTCTTGCTCAGCCCCGTACAGCTCAGGGTGGCCGTCATCGGCTTTCCTCGGCGGCGCAGCCCTCGATCACGTCGGGCGCGGTGGCGTTCGCCACGTTGTTGGCGAAACCCTGCCGGGTGAAGTCGGCGTCGACCTGAACGTCGAGCGGGGTGTTGCCGGTGATCCGGTTCCAGGAGATGTGGTTGTCCAGGGACTCGTCGCCTCCCCAGTCCTTGGACGATCCCAGCACGAACGCCCCGCCCATGACCGAGGGGCCGCTCGGGTGGTTGTCGTGGATCCGGTTTCCCACCACGGTGACGCGGTGGGCACCGATCAGTGCGAGGCCCACCCCGGAGATCGGCGGGCCCGCCTCGCCGAGGCCGTTCGGGTTGCCCTCCCCGCTGAGCAGCCCGTTGCCGCGGAGCTCGTTCTCCGCCACCAGGCAGTCGTTCACCCCGCCCGGCAGCTCGCCCTCGTAGGTCTGGTTGAGCAGGAGCAGCCCGGCGGAGTTGCCGTGGCAGGTGTTGCGCAGCATCCGCGCCTTCGAGGAGTTGTCGACGAAGATCCCGAAGGCGTTGGCGGAGGTCTCGTTCTCCGCGACCAGCGCGTTCGCCTCGGGGCAGAAGCTCAGCGCGATGCCCGCGTACTGGCTCCCCGAGGCCCGGCAGCGCAGCACCTCGACGCCGCTGGACTCGCGGACGTAGATGCCCCAGAAGTCGTTGTCCCGCGCCTCGACGTCCTCGACGACGATCCCCTGGACCGTGTGCGCGTAGACGCCGGAGCCGGAGAAGCCGCTCACCGCCAGCCCGCGTACGGTGACGTCGCGGATACCGTCACCGTGCACGCTGATGCCGCTGACCACGTCCTCCGACGCGTCGTGCAGCTGCGGGATGCCCACCTCCGCCGCCGCGCCGGGAACCAGCCTGGTCAGCTCCGGTCCCTCACCGACCAGGGTGACCCCGCTGTGCCTGATCCACAGGCTCTCGGCGTAGGTCCCCTCGGTCAGGCGGATGGTCGCTCCCGGCCCCGCCTCGTCGAGCGCTCGCTGGATCGACTCTCCGGGTTTGACGAAGGTCTCCCCCTCCGCCTGGACAAGCGACATCACAGTGCTCCCTTGGAATCGACGGTCACTATCGCCAGCGCGACGAGCAGTCCCGCGCTCAGGCCCCACCGGGCCGCGCCGGCCACCGGGGCGTCATTCTCCTGCGGCGCCAGCCGGGCCAGGGCGGCGCGGCGGCTGGCGCCCCTGATGGTGTACGACGCGCCCGTGGTCAGTGTCAGCTCGGTGGACGCGCCCAGGGCCGACGCCGCCTCGGCCAGCAGCGGGGTGGCCCACCCCTGCTCCTCGCCCCGCTCCTCGAAGTCGTGCCAGTCGAATCCGGCCGGCCGGCCGCCCACCGCCTTGATGAAGCTCTCCTTGACCGCGAACGAGGCGGCGTCCGCGAGAGGCGAGCCGGCGTGCAGTTCCCGCTCGGCGGGCGTGGTGACCCGCCTGCCGTAGGCGGCGCCGCCGTCGGAGACGGTCCTGGCGATCCGGTCCGTCTCCACGATGTCCACGCCCACCAGGACCGCCGAGCGGGTCACGCGGACACCCCGGCCGTCCCGGCCGCCTCGACGAAGGGTGCCAGGAACCGGTCGAGACAGGCCGAGTACTCGTCGGCGCGCTCGATCATCGGGATGTGCCCGCACTCCCTGACCAGGACCATCTCGTACTGCGGGTAGCCGGCCAGGGCCTTCACCCAGGCGTCGACCGGGGTCATCCGGTCGTACTCCCCCCACACGTACATCGAAGGGCAGGTCACTTTGTCCATGGCCGGCAGCACCTTGTAGACGCGGGTGGCCTTGATGCTGCGGGCCATGCTCACCATCGCGGGCGGGTGCCGCAGCAGGGTGGCGGTCGCCTCCAGCTGCTCCTCGGTGAAGAGCGGCTCGCCGTGGAACAGGGCGCTCAGCATGCGGTCGCGGAACTCCTCGCCCGCGGGCTGCACGCTCGCCCTGCGGTCGAAGCTCAGGCCGACGTCGGGGTCGGGGGTCAGGCCGGGGGCCCCGCTCACCACGATGCCGCGTACCCGCTCGGGAAAGCGGCCCGCCAGGTCGATCGCGACCAGGCCGCCGAGGGAGTTGGCGCAGATGATGATGTCCTTGACCCCCGCGGCGTCACAGACCTCAAGCAGCACGTCGCCGAGTCGTTCGATCGAACCGACGATCTTGCTGTCGAGCGCGCAGATGGGCTCGTTGGTGCGGAGCACCGGCCAGCCGGCGTTCTCCAGCCGCCGGTAGGGATGATCCCAGATCCAGCCTCCGGCGAACAGGGCGGACATGAACACCACGGTTGGCCGGTCACTGCCGTCAAGCCGGTGCTCGGCGGTGAAGGGGGACCAGGGGGAGGGGGTGGGCAAGATCGCACTCCAGTCACAATAGGGATTCGCGCTCGGGAATCCAGCCACAACCGCAGGCCGCGCCCTCGTCCGTGGAGAAGACGGTCTCGCAGTCGAGACAGCGAGCGTATTCGCGGACCGTGGCCGGCAGCCAGATGCTGGTGAGTGCCCGGGTGCACAGTCCGCCCTTGAAGAAGCGCCGCATCGCCCGCTGGTGGGGCCGGCCGTGTACGGCGCGGACGGACTCCGGGCGGTCGAAGGCGCTCAGGGTGAACTTGCGCCTGCCGATGTCGAAGGTCGAGGCGCCGAGGAATCCCTTCGAGGCGCGCAGCGCCTTGACGACCTCCACGCTGAGCAGGTCGACCTCGGCCGCCTGCGCGCCGTCGTCGACCTCCAGCCAGGTCAGCGCCAGGGCGCCGGGACGCGCGGTACGTCCCAGGGTGGTCCGCGTGCTCACCCCGAACTCCCGCTCCTCGTCGGCCTCGGGCACGAACCTCGCCTCGAATCCCAGCGCGGCGGCGACGGCCAGCCGGTCGAAGCACCGCTGGACGCGCACCGTCTCACCGTCCCTGACCAGCAGGTCGGTCCCGGTGACGCGGACGGGCCTGCCGACGGCGGGCATGGCCAGGTAGGGGGCGCGGTGGTCGGCCTCCAGCGTCCAGGAGAGCACGGCGAACTCCTCGGTGACGGCCAGGTGCTCGACGTGCAGGCGCAGGTTGCCGAACCGGGCCAGCACCTCGCCCGCGTGGGCGGCCAGCGCGTCCCCGCTCAGCGGGCCCGCCGTGTCCGGATCGTCGAAGGCGTCCACCGACGCGGCCACGGCCTCGGCGTCCCCGCTCTGCCAGGCCTTCAGGTGGCTTTCCGCGATCTGTCGCATGTCCATGTCAGGCCTCACCGTCGAGCCTCATCGTCAAACCCCATCGAGGTGGTCGTCTTCGGGGAGCCGCGCCGAGACCAGCGCGACCGCCAGCGCGCAGGCGGCGGTGTGGCTGATGGATATCCGGATCCGCTCCCTGCCCCCCGCCGCGTCGGCGAGGGCACCGCTCAGCCGTACGTCGGGCGGGTGCCCGTGCAGGCAGACCGCACTCCGGGAGCACATCGGGGTGGGCCGGGGCAGCACCTCCGCCTGGCCGAGATGCTCGGCGGTCTCCGCGACCTCCAGCAGGCGCAGCACCGCCCGCTTGGCCGCGAGGCGGCCCGCCCAGTGCTGGAGGGTGCGGCCCGTGCCCGACCGCAGACGCTCCGGGCGGGTGTAGACCTGCTCCAGCCGCATCTCGCCGAGGAGTTCCTTCGGCCGGGAGAGCCCGGCGAAGGAGACCATGGCGCAGCCCCACCGGCTCACGCGCCCCGCTCCTGGGCCAGCCGCCGCGGCGTGCCGGGATCGGTCATGCTCAGGCAGCGGGCGCCGACGCCGCGCGACAGCCCGGTGAGCGCCTTGCTGTCGCCCACCTCGACACAGAGCGTGGTCGTGGTGGTCCGCAGCGCCGTCTCGGTCCACCGCACCCGCTCGGTGAGCTGGGTGATCAGCGCCTCCCTGATCACGTCCAGATCCATGGTGGGTTCGGCGGTGACGTTGGGCACGACCGGGACGCGGGGCGGCGCCATCGGCGCGGCGCGCACCGCCTCCCGCCAGCCGGGTACCGCCGGGGCCATCAGCGGGGAGTGGAAGGCGTTGCTGACCTGGAGCGGCACGATCTTGCGGGCGCCGCTCGCCAGCTTGCCCAGCCGCTCGATCGCGGGCAGGGCGCCGGAGACCACCACGTGGCCCGGCGCGTTCTCCAGGCCCACGACGAGCGGCTCGTCCGCGGTGGCGGCCTCGGCGGCCAGCGCCTCGACCTCCTCGACCGCCAGCCCCATGACCGCGCTCATCCCGCCCGTCGCCCCGACCTCGGCCATCAGCCGGGAACGGATCTCCACCAGCCGGAGCGTGCCCGCCAGGTCGAGCACGCCCGCCGCGTACAGCGCGCTGAGCTCGCCGACGCTGTGCCCCGCGACCAGGCCGGGTTCGTGCCCGTCGGCGCGCAGCACGGCCAGCGCCGCCAGGTTGCACACGGTCACCGCCGGCTGGGCGTGCTCGGTGGCGACCAGGCGGTCCAGCGGCCCCTTGGCGCAGAGCGGCGAGATCGGCTGCCCGAGCAGCTCGTCCGCCTGGGCGAACACCTCCGCGGCCACCGGCTTACGGCGCAGCCAGGCACCCATGCCGACGCGGACCGTGCCCTGTCCTGGAAACAGGAACCCGAGCATGAGATCCCCCTGTCCCCCGGCTAGAGCCGCCGCCTGCGGCGGTTGGCCGCCTCGGCCGGCTTCTCGGTGCCCAGGAAGCCGATCAGCAGCTTGTTGACCTGCTCGGGGGCGTCGAGGGGGATCCAGTGACTGGCGTCCTCGATCCGCTCGTAGCGCCAGGGGCCCTTGACGTACTTGGCGGAGCCGGTCATGCCCTCCTCCATCATGGCCTTGTCACCGGCCGACCAGATGCCCAGCGTGGGGGCGAGCACCGGCGGGAAGGGCCGCTCGGGACGGAGTTCGGACTCCGGCGAGCGGTTGGCCCGGTACCAGTTCAGGCCGGCGGTCAGCGCGCCGGGGCGGGCCAGGTCGCGCAGGTAGCGGGTGTGGTCGCCCTCGCGCCCCATGATCTGCTTGAACAGCCGCCACCCGTTGCGGCGCAGCAGCGTCTCGCTCACCCCGGGGAACTGGTAGAAGAGCATGTACCAGGAGGCCGCCCGCTGCTCCAGCGTCGGGGTGGAGAACACCCCCGGGTGACCGACCGACAGCACGGCCAGGTGGTCGACCCTGCGGGGCATCAGGAACGAGTACATCCACGCGATGGCCGCGCCCCAGTCGTGACCGACCAGGTGCGCCTTGCGGATGCCCAGTGCCAGGGTCAGTTCGACGACGTCGTTGACGATCGTCTGCATGTCGTAGGCTTCGATCTCCTGCGGCTTGCCGGACTCGCCGAACCCTCTCAGGTCCGGGGCGATGACCCGGAAGCCCGCCTCGACCAGCGCCGGTATCTGGTGGCGCCACAGGTAGGAGGAGTCCGGGAATCCATGCAGCAGGACCACCGGATCGCCCTCGCCCTGGTCGACGAACGCGATGTCGACGCCGTTGACGTGCAGCGTCCTGTTGACCAACGATTCCATGCTCATGCGGTCTCCCTAAACAACCGTTCGGCGAAGAACTCACTGAAGCCGAACTCCGGCACATCCTCCGGGGGCACCATGTTCAAAAGCCCCGTCACCTGCAGTGCGACGTTCTGCGACATCAACCGGCGGGCGCGCCTGCGCCGCTCGGTGGCCTCGGGCCCGAACTCCGCGTACAGCTTGCTGATGATGGCCGCGCCGAAGTTCAGGCGGTCCATCCGTGCCTTGCGCTCCTTCAGGTAGGGGTCGAAGGCCCCCACCGACCAGTCGTCGCTCTCCAGCAGGATGTCGGCGACGGTCCTGGCGTCGCGCATGCTGCACGACAGGCCGGTGCCCAGTACGGTGTCGCCGTTTCCCGCCTCGTCACCGATCAGCACGACCCCGTCGGTCAGCGGCGGCCCGTCGGGGATGAGCGTCATCGACGGCCAGACCGCCAGTGGCCCGGCGGGAACCGCCTGGGTCACCGCCTTGCCCCGGTCGGGCAGGCAGTTGAGCTCGAAGGCGTTCAGGAAGTTCCGCACCGCGTCGGGTCCGCGGTAGCGGTGCTGGGTGCCGGTCGCGAGGTTGAGGTAGAGCCGCGCCCGGCCGAAGCCCTGCGGGAACACCATGAACATGACGTCGCCCTCGGTGCCCATCGCCTGCACGTCGGAGGGCCAGTCGTCCAGCCCCTCGACCATCATGCCGCCGCCCCAGTGGTGCACGGAGCCGCTCATCGAGACGCCGATCTGCCGGCCGACGTTGCCGACCCGGCCGGTGGCGCCGAGCACCATCCTGGTCCTGATCTCGTGCTCGGTGCCGTTGTCGAGGTAGGTGACCGTCGGCTCCTTGCCGGGGGTGACCTTGATCTTGGCCGCGTCCATCACCAGCCTGGCGCCGTACTCCGCCGCCTGCGCCGCCATCAGCTCGCACACCGCGTGGTGCGGGAACGACTGCGGGCCGCCGACCTCGGGCATCGACCGGGTCATGTCGATGGCCTCGACCTCGTCCGCGGGGATGGCCTCGTCCCAGGTCATCCACTCGCGGATCTCCCAGGCGCCGCCCGCCGCGAAGCAGTCGGCGACGCCGAGCAGCTGTGCCTCCCGAACGCCCCAGGGTGCCAGCCACTCTCCGCGCACCAGGTCCTGGTAGACCTTCTGCTTCTCCAGCAAGACGACCGACAGACCACCCGCGGCCAGCTTGCTGGCCGCGGACGCGCCCGCGATTCCGCCACCGACGACGACGACATCGGCGTACTCAACGGTCATGCCTGCCACCCCTCCCAATACGTGCGTTCTCTGGCTCGGTACCGCTTCGCCGGTCGGAAGTCGGTACCGATCGTGTAGGCGACCGGCACCATGCACACCTGGGTGACCCCGGACGGGATGTTGAGCAGTTCGCCCACCTGTCGCTCGAAGGGCACGTGCATGCAGGTGATCGTGCTGCCCAGGCCCCGGCTGCGCAGTGCCAGCTGGAAGGACCAGATCGCCGGGAAGATCGAGCCGTAGAAGGTGCTCGCCCGCATGGCGCCGAGCCGCACCTCGTGTCCGGTGTCCTCCGCGGGCTTGGCCGCCATCTGCCGCTCCCAGGCGGCGTCGATGGCCGCGATGTCCGGCGGCCGGCCGAGCACGCAGGG
Source organism: Streptosporangium sp. NPDC002544 (assembly GCF_040295965.1). NCBI lineage: Bacteria > Bacillati > Actinomycetota > Actinomycetes > Streptosporangiales > Streptosporangiaceae > Streptosporangium > Streptosporangium sp. NPDC002544. Next base: position 206,195 of record NZ_JBEOWJ010000006.1, read on the forward strand.
GATGACCAGGACGGGCACCCTCGCGATCCCCTCGGCCAGCGCGACCACCGAGGCGTTGTTCCGCCGTGCCGCCTCGCTGTTCCTTCTGCGGCCGGCGCTGGTCCATACGTCGTTGCGATGGAAGTTCCAGGAGACCCGCATCAGCTCGGCGAGCTTCTCCTTGACGGCGGGCTCGGTGACCACCAGCCAGCGCCAGTGCTGCTGGTTGTTGGCGGTCGGAGCCTGGACGGCGACCTCCAGGGCCTCCTCCACGACCTCGCGCGGCACCGGCCGGTCAAGGTCGAGCCGCCGCCGGACGGACCGGGTGGTGGTCAGCAGCCGATCGGTCTCCGAGACGTCGAACGGCGGGCCGGCCTCCTCGCGTGGCACAGACCGGTCAAGGTCGAGCCGCCGCCGGACGGACCGGGTGGTGGTCGGCAACCGATCGGTCTCCGGGCCGGCCTCCGGGGCCGGTTTCATGGCATCGCCCCCAGCAGGACGGCGCCGCGCACCGAGTCGGCCGCCGCGGTCAGCACCAGCGCCTGCTCGACCGCCTCCGACAGGTGCGGCTTCCTGACGTAGGACTCCACCTCACCGGCGTACGGGTGTTCCAGGCCGTGCAGCGCGGGGGCGATCCCGTCGCGGATCGCCAGGGCGGCCACGGCGAGGTTCATCGCGCCCGAGGCCGCCTGGCAGTCGCCGGTCTGCCCGACCGAGGTGGTGAGCAGGCCGTCCGGCACCAGTTCGAGCAGGACCGCCGCCTCGTCGGCGTCGTACCGGCCGCCGGTACCCGCGCCGACGACCAGACCGGCCTTCCCCGCGGAGAGGCCTGCCAGGCTGCGCCTGATCGACTCCCGCTCGCCCTGCTCCCCGGTGCCGGCGTGGCCGCTGCCCAGGATCCGCGCGTACGCGCGTCCCCCGCGGGCGGCGCAGTGCTCGGCCGACTCCACCAGGATGGCCACGGCCGCGGATCCGGGAACGGACCCCGTGCGCTCCCGGTCGTAGGGGGTGACCACAGTGTCCTCGGCGGCCCCGGCCGCCGTCGTCTCGTCCGCCGCCACCACCAGCACCACGTCCGCCTTGCCCGCCTTGATCATCTCAATGGCGCAGTCCAGCGCGATCGAGGCCGAGGCCTCGCCGTTGCAGATCGTGGTGGTCGGGCCGCGCAGGCCCAGGGTCTGGCAGACCGCGCCGCCGGTGGCGTTCAGCACGACGTTGGAGAAGCTCAGCACGGCCGGCTTGTTCGGGTCGACCGCGACGCTCTCGTCGAATCCGCCGGTGCTCTCCACCGAGCCCGCCGCGGTCGCGAAGATCAGTCCGACGTTGTCCAGCGCCGCCCTGGGCAGCTTGATCCCGGCGTCCTCCCAGGCCAGCCGGGAGGCCGCGATCGCCATCCTGGACAGGTGGTTCATGTGCCGCCAGAGCGAGCGGGGCGCGAACGTCCGTCCCTCCAGCGAGGGCGCCCGGCCGGCGGCCTGGCGGCCCTCCGCGAGTGCCCCGGCCAGCTCGGCGATCCCGGTGCCCAGCCCGCTGACCGGGCCCAGCCCGGTGATCACGACCGGCCGGTCGGGCAACTCCTCGTACTCGCGCTCGCCACCCGGGGTGGTCAGCGCGAGCGCGACGTTGTTGCCGCCGAAGGCGTAGTTGTTGGAGACCACGGTCTCGATCGGCATCCGCCTGGCCACGTTGGGCACGAAGTCCAGGTCCGTCGTGGTGTCGGCGTCGAAGCCGATGGTCGGCGGCGCCATGCCGTGCCGGAGCGCCAGCACGCTGGCGACCGCCTCGACCGCGCCGGCCGCGCCCAGGGTGTGGCCGACGAAGGACTTGATGCTGCTGGTGGGCACCCGCGGCGCGCGGTCGCCGAAGACCGCCCGCATCACCTTGGCCTCCATCGCGTCGTTGGCCGGCGTGCCGGTGCCGTGACCGCTGACGTAGCTCACGTCGTCGGTGCTCATGCCCGCGTCGGCCAGCGCCCGGCGTACCGCGCTCGCACCGCCCCGGCCGGTGGGGTCGGGGGCGGTCGCGTGGTAGGCGTCCGCGGACAGCCCGTACCCGGCGACCTCGGCCAGCGGGGTCGCCCCCCTGGCCAGCGCCCGGTCCAGCGGTTCGAGCAGCAGGAACGCCGCGCCCTCGCCGAGGTTGAGACCGTCTGAGCGGCTGTAGGGCGCGCAGGGTCCGGTGCTGAGCGCCTGTAGCCCGGCGAATCCGGCGTAGGTCCCGAACAGCAGCGGGTCGACGCCACCGGCCAGCACCACGTCCGCCTCGCCGGTGAGGATCTTGTCCTTGGCCAGGCCGACGGCGTTGCCGCCGGCCGCGCACGCGGTCGACACCAGGATGCGCGGCCCGCGCATGCCCAGCCGCCCGGCCACCACGTCGCCGGTGCGGTGCATGGGCTGGTAGCGGCCCGCCGCGTCGGGGGTCGCCTGGCACTTGCCGAGCACCAGCCCGAACCGGTCGGCCTCGACGTCGTCCGCCGACAACCCCGCCTGGCCGACGGCCTGACGTGCCGCGATGAGGGCCAGCTGGGCGGTGCGGTCCAGGGCGGCGTCGGAGTCCGGCAGCTGCCCGGTGATCCACTCGGTGGGGACCTGACCCGCGTACCGGGCGGTGAACACGGCGAACGCCTCGTCGTCGACCGGGGTGACACCACCCTGGCCGGCCATGAGCCGTAGCCAGAACTCTTCCGGGTCACGGCCGATGGCGCAGATGACACCCAGACCTGTGATGACGACGGGGCGCGACGCCATGCTCACTCCTTCTCCGACGATCAACCGATCAGATGATCGGGATGCTCCAGCTCTTGGGCGTGATGTAGGGGCTGGTCAGCGTGGTGACCTCGGCGTCGCCGACGGTGAACTGCAGACCCGCCGCGGCGAACTCCGCGTCCACCCGCACCAGGCCGAGCGTGGCGCCCAGCCCGAGGCTGTGCACCGCGTACACCACCTCGCCGATGTCCTGACCGGCGGCCAGGACCCGGGTGCCGGGCTCGGGGACCGACCCGCCGCCGCTGAAGCCGAGGGTCCGGCGGCCGACGGAGCCGTTGAACGCCTCCAGCACCGCCTCCTTGCCGATGAACGACTCCTTGGTGATGTCGACGAGCCAGTTGGCGCCGCCCTCGATGATGTTGACCCCGCCGGTCGCCTCGTGCCGGATCACCGGCTGCCGGACCTCCAGCATGGCGATCTCCAGCGCCTCGTTGCCGGCGGGCACCGCCTGCTCCAGCGACTGCCGCCACAGCTCGGCGGCCGACTCGGTGGGCACGATCATCTGGTAGCCGTACTCGCTGGTGAACCCGGTCCGCCCGAACACGATGTCCACGCCGTTCCAGGTCGTGTCCACCACGGCCTCGAACGGCAGCGAGGCCAGTTCACCGTCGATCAGCCGGCCCACCACGCCCCAGGCGTAGGGGCCCTCCAGTCCCAGGATGGTCAGGTCGCCGGAGCGGTCGACGATGTCGACGCCCTCGTCGTTGTGCTTCTGCAGGTGTTCGAGCAGGCGTGGCCCGGCGCCGCAGGAGCTCTCCAGGAACATCCCGTTCTCCCGGCCCCACACGACCACCTGGTCGACGATCTGCCCCGACTCGTCCAGGACGAGGCTCATCATGCAGCGCTCGGAGGTCAGGTACTCGACGTCGCGGGCGAGGACCCGCTGCGCGAAGTCGACGGCGCCGTCACCGCTGATCTCGATCAGGCCGAGCCCGCTCAGGTCGAGCAGCGCGGCCCGCTCCCTGAGGGCCTTGTACTCCTCGGCCGGCGTCGAAAAGCGCAGTGGGACGGTCACGTCCAGCACCTCGCCGAAGACGGTCTCCTCCGGGTGCGCGTTCGCGAGCACGGAATCCATTTCTCACACCTCTCCATGAGTGCTGCCGGCCGCCGGGTCGGCGATCGTGATGATTCCTTCGGCGGCGATGTTCCCGTCCACCCGCGCCGAGACCCGGTACTCCCCGAAGCCTCTGCCGCCCGCGCTCCGCTCCGCGGTCAGGACCAGCTGGTCACCGGGGACGATCCGGCGGCGGAAGCGCATCGACCTGACCCCCGCCAAGTAACTGATCTTGCTTGTCCCGGTGAGCGCGAAGACCACTCCGGCGAGCTGGGCCATCGCCTCGATGACCACGACGCCCGGCAGGATCGCCTCGTCGGGGAAGTGCCCCTGGAACCAGATCTCGGTCCCGGCGACGTTCTTGATCGCGGTGCCTTTGACGCCCGGCTCGACCTTGTCGACGCGGTCGAGCAGCAGCATCGGCCAGCGATGCGGGATCAGCTCCCTGATCTGGTCGTTGTTCAGGCTGAGCGATTCCCTGGACGACTGGGCAACGGTCATACCGCGGCTGCCGCTCGCAGTTCGGGCTTGATCGTCTCCGCGAGCCGGGACACCGAGCCGAAGACCGCCATCTCGCTGTCGTAGAGGGCCACCCCGAACTCCGCCTCGATCGCGACGTAGAGCTCAAGGATGTCCAGGCTGTCCAGCTCAAGGCCGCGGCCGAACAGGGGCTGGTCGTCGGTGATCCAGTTCGGCTCGATCTCCAGATCCAGCCGGTTCACGATCATCTTCTTGATCTGGTCACACGCCTGCTGACGCTGGGCAGCCCTGGCGCGCAGCTCGTCGATGGTCATCTTTCCTCCGTGCTCGTGCTGTCGAAGCTCGTGCTTTTGATGACAGGCTCAGCCCAGGCCGCCGCCGTGGGCGACCATCACCTCTCCGGTGACGTACGAGGCCTTGTCCGAGGCGAGGAAGCTCACGATCGACGCGATCTCCTCGGGCCTGCCCATCCGGCCCAGCCGGATGCGGGACTCGTACTGCTTCCTGATCTGGGCGGGAACGCTGCGGGTCATGTCGGTGGCGACGAAGCCAGGGGCCACCACGTTGACCCGGACACCGTGCGGCGCCGCCTCGTAGGACAGCGCCTTGCTGAAGGCGATGATCGCCCCCTTGGACGCCACGTAGTTCGTCTGGCCGGGGAAGCCACCGTCGAGCCCGCTGACCGACGACAGCGTCACGATCGAGCCGCGCCGCTGGTGCTGCATGATCCGGAGAGCCTCCCGGCAGCTCAGGAAGGTGCCGGTGACGTTGACGTCCATCGGCTCGCGGAACTGCGCAAGGCTCATGGCGACGAGGTGCCGGTCGCGGGTGATGCCCGCGCTGGTCACCAGCACGTCCAGCCGGCCGAAGTCGGAGCGCAGGCCGCGGAAGAGCTGCTGGACCTCCTCCTCCTTGGTGACGTCGGCCTGTACGGCCGTCGCGCCGCCACCCTCCTGCTCGATCTGGGCGACGAGGTCCTTGGCGTCCTGCTCGGCGCGCAGGTAGTTGACCACGACGTGAGCGCCTTCCCTGGCCAGATCGAGCGCCACCGCCCGCCCGATTCCGCGCGACCCGCCTGTTACCAGGGCCACCGAGCCTTCGGTAAAGAGCATCCTCGTCTCCAGGGTGTCAGTGGTGAGGTGAAAGGGAGCCGACCTGATCGTCCGCTTGCAAGGGGAGAGGCTACTGAAGCCGGTTTTCAGCCCGATATCATCCGGATATCCGGCTATTGACGCTGATGACAGCGGTACGGAACGCTGACGCCCATGGACGAGCTCGATGTCGAGGTGTTGATTGTCGGAGGCGGCCCGGTCGGCCTGTCCGCCTCGATCGAGCTTTCGAGGTACGGGATATCCTCGTTGCTCGTCGAGAGGCACCAGAAGACCTCCCTCTTTCCCAAGGCCCGGCTCATCTCGACCAGGACCATGGAACTGGTCAGGGCGTGGGGAATCCAGGACGAGGTCGAACGCGCCGGACTGCCCCGCGAGGAGACCCTGGCGGTGGGCGTCGGAACGTCGCTGACCGATGACGACTTCCTGCGGGCGGTCGCGCCGCTGCACGAGGACGCCCCGCAGAGCCCGACCTACACCTACATCTGCGCCCAGGACCGTTTCGAGGTGATCCTGCGCGCGCTCGCCGAGGCGCAGCCGGGCGCCGACGTCCGTTTCGACACGACCATGACGGAGATGCGGAAGACCCCGGACGGCGTCGAGGCGGTGATCGAGTCCGCGGGGGTCCGCCGCACAGTCCGCGCCCGCTACCTGGTGGCCGCCGACGGCGGCCGGAGCACCACGAGGGACGCGCTCGGCATCGCCATGACCGGCCCTCCCCCGCTGGGCAACATGATCAGCGTCATGTTCGACGCCGACCTGGGGCCGCTGCTCCGTGATCGCCAGGCCGCGCTCTACTTCCTGCTCAGCAACCCGCCGTGCGCGGTGGAGGCGGTGGACAACCGGCGCCGGTGGATGATCCAGACCGGGTACGACCCGGCGCACGGCGGCAGCCCCGACGACTTCACCGAGGAGGTCTGCGTCGCGGCGGTGCGGTCCGCGGCGGGCATCCCCGACCTGGCGGTGAACATCGTGGGCATCATGCCCTGGCTCCAGCAGGCCGTGGTCGCCGACGAGTTCCGCAGCGGCCAGGTCTTCCTCGCGGGGGACGCGGCGCACGTGGCCACCCCGCAGGGCGGGTTCGGCATGAACTGCGGCATCCAGGACGCGCACAACCTCGGCTGGAAGCTCGCCGCCGTGCTCCGGGGCACCGCGGGGGCCGGCCTTCTCGACACCTACACGCCCGAGCGGCGCCCGATCTCCGACCGTACGGTCACCGAGAGCCTGAACAACGCGCTCATCACCTTCCAGATGATGGAGGGCCGCCTGACCATGCAGGAGTCGATCGACCAGCAGGCGGGCCGGCGCAGCTCGGAGGGCCTGGTGCTCGGCTTCCACTACGACTCCGCCGCCGTCGTCGCGGACGGGACGCCCGCCCCCGAACCCGCCGACCCCTACCGGACCTACCTGCCGACCGCCCGCCCCGGCCACCGGATGCCCCACGTCTGGCTGTCGCGGCGGGGCGGCCAGGTCTCCACCTTGGACCTGCTGGGCAGCTCGTTCACCCTGATGACGCCCGCGGGCACCGGCTGGGCGCAGGCCGCCAAGCAGGCGGCCCAGGACACCGGGGTCGCCGTCACCGCGCTGGAGATCTCCGCCGACGGCTCGGCGGAGCTCACCTCACCGACGTGGGCGGAGGAGTTCGGCGTGGGCACCGCCGGAGCCGTACTCATCCGCCCCGACGGTCACGTCGGCTGGCGCTCCCCCGGCGCGGAGGCGTCGGCGAACGCGCTGACCGGCGCCCTGGACACCATCCTGGCGAGGTTGTAGCCGTCGTGGCCGGCGAGCTCGTCGACCGATCCCCGGTAGGACCCCGAGCAGAGCCGCGCCGCCGCCATCCGCAGGGTCAGCGGGCACCCCGAGGAACTGGCCGCGAGCCTGGTCATCGCCTGCGGCTCGGCCTCCATCCTGGCGGTGCCGACCAGCATGACCGCCAGTGCCCTGGACTCCTCGAAGCCCAGCGGCCGGACGAACTCCCGGTGCGCGCCCTGGCGGGCCACGAACTCGTCGAGCGGATCCCGGCTCGTGACGATCACCCGGCAGTGCGCGCCGCCCGGCAGCAGCGGGATGACCTGGGCGCTGTCGCGGGCGTTGTCCAGCACGACGAGCAGCCGCCGGCGCGCCGTCCTGCTGCGGTACAGGGCCAGCTTCTCGCTGAGATCCTCGGGGATGGCCTGGTCGGCCACGCCGAGCGCGCGCAGGAAACGGCCGGCGACGACACCGGGGGGCAGGGCCGCCGCGCCCTCGTCCCCCTGCAGGTCGGCGAAGAGCTGCCCGTCGGGGAACTGGGCGATCCTGCGGTGCGCCCACCGCAGGGCCAGCGCGGTCTTTCCGAAGCCGCCCAGACCCGTCACGACCACCGTTCCCGGCCCGGTCGTCTCCGGGGAGAAGCGGAGCGCGTCGTCCAGGACGGCGAGCTCCGCGGTACGCCCGGTGAACGGCAGGGCCTGCGGGGGGAGCTGGGAGGGGATGACGAACTCCTCGGCCCGTCGCACCCCCGGCACCTCCATCAGCGCGGACTCGTCCCGCAGGATCTGGTCGTGCAGCCGCCTCAGCTCCGGGCCGGGCTCCAGCCCGACCTGTTCCACCAGGTGCCGCCGGCCCTCCTGGTAGGTCCGCAGTGACTCGGCGCGGCGCCCCGAGCGGTACTGGGCCAGCATCAGCTGCGCCCGGGCGCGCTCCCTGAGCGGGTGCTCCTCCACCACGGGAACCAGTTCCGCGATCACCTTGAGGTGGTTGCCGAGCTCCAGCTCCAGCTCCAGGCAGGCCTCGATCGCCTCCAGCCGCGACTCCCGCAGCCGGGCCGCGTCGTAGCGCATGCTGTGGATGTCCTCGAACGGGGTTCCCCGCCACAGGGAGAGCGCGTCCCGCAACATGGCGATCGCACCCTCCCGATCGCCCCCGGCGGCCTGCCGGCGCGCCCGCGCCACGAGGTCGTCGAAGCGGAGCCTGTCGATCTGCTCGGGGGCCGCCCTGAGCAGGTAGCCGGGGCTCGACGTCATGATGTCGTCCGCCCGGTCCCCCAGCGCCCTGCGCAGCCGCGACACGCAGATGGCGATCTGCCCGCGGGCGCTCTGCGGGGCGTGCCCGCCCCACACCGCCTCGATCAGCCGGTCCACCCCGACGACGCGGCCCGCGTTCAGTACCAGGCTGGCCAGGATCGCGCGCTCCCTGGGGCCGCCGATCCGAAGCTCCTCGCCCTTCCTGAACACCCCGAGCGGCCCCATGATCCGAAACTCGAGTGGTTCGTCCATCACTGGATCCGCATCAGGTACTTCTCAAGCTCGTCGGCGGCCCGAAGGGTACCGCCCGAGGCATGCAGATCCTTCTGCATCTCCCCCGTGCACCGCTGGATGACCTCGCTGCCCGCCACCTCCAGCACCGCCTGGAGCAGCAGTTCCCCGGTGACCTCCTCCGGCGGGATGGACCGGCCGAGGTTCAGCTCCTCGATCCGCCGGGCGGCCACCGCGTCGATGGATGACGTCGGGACGACCACCATCGGGCAGCCGGAGTGCAGTGCCTCCATCACGGTGCCCATGCCCCCGTGGGTGACGGCCACCGAGGCGTGCTGGAGCACCTTGTAGTGCGGCATCCACCGATGCGCCTCGATGTTGGGGGGCAGCGGGCCCAGGTCCGCGGGGTCCATTCCGTCCGCGACCGTGATCACCACGTGCCACGGAACGCCGGTGAAGGTCCGTACGCACATCTGGAAGAAGTCCGGATACTCGTTGAAGACCGCGCCGAACGAGACGAGCGCGACCGGAAGCCCGCTGGCCGGCGGCTGCCACTCGCCCAGGAAGTTCCGCTCGCCCAGGCACGGCCCCACGAACGCGAACCGCTCGTCGAAGCTGTCACCGACGTACTGGAAGGACCGCGGCATGTTGATGATGCTGAAGTCCTGGATCTCCCACCACAGCTCCGCGGGCGGGACGTCGACCCCGTGCGCACTGGACAGGGCGCTGATCCGGGCGAACATGTCGTCCACCCAGTTCGGCATGGACTGCTCGGCCCCGTCGGAGTTGTAGATCGCGTTCAGGTACGAGAAGTTCGCGTTCGACGCGAACATCGGGATGAGCTGGGTCGCGGGCCGGTTCCACTTCCTGGCCAGGATGCGCCCCGCGTAGAGGATGGAGGTGTCGTAGACGATCATGTCGGGGAGGTCGTCGGCCGGGTAGGACTCCAGGGCCGCCAGCATGTCCGCGCTCTCGTCGAGCAGGACCGAGAGCAGGTAGAGCGGGTCGCGCGCCAGGTTCAGGAAGTCCGAGTCCCGGTACTTCGAGTCGTAGCGCAGCGCGGTGGCGCCGGCCTCCTCCACGATGCCCACCATCATGTCTCCGGTCAGATAGGAGACGCGGTTTCCTCTGCGGACCAGCTCCGTCACCACGGCCAGGTTGGGGATCACGTGGCCATGGTCGGGATGAACCAGGAAGAGGAAATGTTTCGCCATCTGGGAGAATCCTGTCTCTCTGGGATTTCTGACCTGATAAGCACTGATTTCGCGACAAAAAAACTAGCCCATCGGCGACAAATCAGTCACTGCGATCTGTCGGCAATGCTAGTTAGGGCCCATTTAGGGCAACACCCCTAACCGTCTTCCACAGGCGCGCGCGCCCGGGATCGAGTTCACAACGCGATAACGGAAAAAGAGCGCCACCCTAGCCGGGCCGCCATTCATCCGCAACGAACGGCGACGGAGACTGGGGTACCGGGTGAAGTGTTAGGGGTTACCCCTAGCCATTCCGGGACCGCCGCCGGCCACCTCCCGGGGTGCCGGTTTCCGCCTGGATACAGGGGCTCCCCCGATTCCCGCCGGTCATTATGCTGGGCCGAGCTTTCGAGAAAGGGACTGCCATGACCACGCGTGTCTGGGACTATCTGCGGGAATACGACAGCGAGCAGAAGGACATCATGGACGCCGTCGAGACGGTGTTCCGGTCAGGGCAACTGGTCCTCGGTGAGAGCGTCCGCTCCTTCGAGGCGGAGTTCGCCGACTACCACGGGGTGGGGCACTGCGTCGGCGTCGACAACGGCACCAACGCGATCAAGCTGGGGTTGCAGGCCCTGGGGGTCGGCCCCGGCGACGAGGTGATCACGGTCTCCAACACCGCGGCGCCGACGGTGGTCGCGATCGACGCCGTCGGCGCGACCCCGGTCTTCGTGGACGTGCGCCGGGATGACTACCTGATGGACACCGCCCAGGTGGAGGCCGCCATCACCGAGCGGACCCGGTGCCTGCTGCCGGTCCACCTGTACGGCCAGTGCGTCGAGATGGAGCCGCTGGAGCGGCTCGCGGCCAGGCACGACCTGATGATCCTCGAGGACTGCGCACAGGCGCACGGCGCCCGCCACCACGGGCGCGTCGCGGGATCGATGGGGAAGGCGGCCGGGTTCTCCTTCTACCCGACCAAGGTGCTCGGCGCCTACGGGGACGGCGGCGCGACGCTCACCTCCGACGACGAGGTCGAGCGGAACCTGCGCAGGCTGCGCTACTACGGCATGGAGAAGACCTACTACGTCGTCGAGACCCCCGGCCACAACAGCAGGCTGGACGAGTTGCAGGCCGAGATCCTCCGGCGCAAGCTGCGCCGGCTCGACCAGTACATCGCCGACCGGCGAGCCGTGGCGGCCCGTTACGCCGACGGTCTCGGCGACACCGAACTCGTCCTTCCCGCGCTCGCCGAGGGCAACGACCACGTCTACTACGTCTACGTGGTGCGCCACCCCCGCCGCGACGACATCATCGAGGCGCTGAAGGCGTACGACATCCAGCTGAACATCAGCTACCCGTGGCCGGTCCACACCATGACCGGATTCGCCCACCTCGGCTACGGCAGGGGCAGCCTGCCCGTCACCGAGGAGCTGGCCGGTGAGATCTTCTCGCTGCCGATGTACCCGTCGCTGCCCGGCGACGTCCAGGACAGGGTGATCAGCGCGCTGCGAGAGGTGCTGGCGGCGTTGTAGTCAGGGTGGTCAGGCAGAACAGCAGGCTGCGTGCCTGGATGTTGAGATAGAAGCTGTGCCGCAGCAGCTCTCCGAGCTGGGACACGCTCAGCCAGCGGTACTCGGGGTGGTCGATCCCGGCGGCCTCGTCGGTGTGCACGATGAGATAGCGGTTGCGGGCGCGGTGGAAACGCCCGCCCTCCTCCGACAGGATCGTCTCGAACCGGACGCGCTCGGGGCCGGCCCCCAGCACCTCGTCCAGGAAGGGCGGGCGCGCCCCGGCGGGCAGGTGGTCGTAGCTCTCCGGGGTGCACTGCACGGTCGGCCCCAGTTCCACCACGTCGGCGTAGCCCGGCTCGACCCGCGCGTGCACCAGGGCGTGCAGCACTCCGCCGATCTCTCCGACCAGGAACGCGATGACCCCGGTCCCGAAGGGTTCGATCATGGGCTGGTCCCAGCGGCCGACCTCGCGCCCGCCCGCCTCCACGCTCACCCCGACGACGTCGAAGTAGCGGCCGGTCTCGTGGGAGATCAGCTCGTCCGTCCGCCGCCAGCCCCGCACCTCGTCGAGAGGGATCAGCCTGACCTGCTGGTCGGTCCTGGTGCGCATGTCGGTGATCCAGCTCAGCACCTCCCCCATGGTGTGCGGGCCGGTCTCGCCCGGATCGCAGGAGCGGACGAGCGCGGCGCGGAACCCGTCGCCCGGCTCCGTCGAAAGCGCCGCGGTCAGGGCCGACGTCAGCCCGGCTCCGGAGAACGGCATGCAGGCCAGCACGGTCCGCGCGTCCATGTTCACCAGATCCGGCACCGACATCAGGGTGTGCAACTGGCCGAGGGTCAGCCAGCAGAAGCCCTCGGCGACCTCGATCTCCCCGGTGATCTCAACGATCATGTTCCGGTTGCGCTTCCGGTAGAACCAGGCGCCCTGCTCGGACTGGCGGATGTCCGCGATCACCTCGTGGCCCGAGGTGTCGAGGAAGTGGTCGAGATAGGGGACCGGCCTGCCCTGGTGCACCCGGGTGTAGTTGCTCCGGGTGGCCTGCACGGTGGGAGAGAGCTGCAGGCCGTTGTGGTTGCCCGGTTCGTGCTTGGCCTGCATGAGGAGGTGCAGGACTCCGTCGATCTCCTTGACCAGGATGCCCAGGATGCCGATCTCCGGCTGGTTGATGATCGGCTGGGACCAGTGGGAGACCGTCCGGCCGGGAACGTCGACGTCCAGACCCTCGACGCTGAAGAACTTTCCGGTCCGATGCCGGATGTTCCCGGTGTGCCGCTCCACCTCCCACCCGGACAGCCCGTTCAACGGCACCTTCCGCACGTTCATGTACGTACGGCTCGCCGTCTCGGCCAGCCATCGGTGGAACTCGTCGAGTGTCGCGAACCACCCACCCGGGGAGAGCACGGATTCCGCGAGCCGCACCTGCAACGGTGAACGAGTCTGCCGCCGGGAGGGTACGGCCATGCTGGCTCCTTTGATACGAAATTTCATCTTCCGACGGTCGCGGCTCGGGAGCTCACCCGAGCCGCGACCGGCTCCCGCACACCGCCGTCACGCCTGCCGGAAGGTCTCCTCGATCCGCAGGCATTCCTTGTAGTCGGGCAGCATGTCCAGCGCCCGCGCCTTCGCCAGGGTCGGCGCCTCCCGGTCCCGCTCCGACTGGATCGGCGCCAGGTCCTCGGGCAGCCGCAGCCCGATCTCCGGGTCGAGGGCCGAGAGCGCGAGCTCGTTCTCCTTCCGGTACCGCTGCGAGAGCAGGTAGGACATCACGGTGTCGTCCTCGAGCGCGACGAAGGCGTGGCCGAGCCCCGGCGGGAAGTACACCGAGCGGAAGCTCTCACCGGTCAGCACCACCTGGTCCCACTCCCCGAACGTCGGGGAGCCGACCCGGAGATCGACGACGATGTCCAGCGCGCTTCCCCGCGCGCAGTGCACGTACTTGGCGGTCCCCGGCGGGGCGAGGGTGAAGTGGATCCCGCGGAGCACGCCGCGCGCCGAGGCGCTCTGGCTGGTCTGCGCGACCGGGAAGAGCGGGTGCCCGACCGCCTCGACGAACGCCGCCTCCTGGAACGGGGAGACGAAGAGGCCCCGCTCGTCGGGAAACACCTCGGGAGTGAATTCGAAAGCGCCGGTGACGGCGAGCGCGCGGGATTTCATTACGGCCGCGCCGCCGGGGGGTGTTCGGTCACAACAGTCGCCAATCGGTCGAGGATGACGGACGGTCACGGAACGCGGTCCAGCATGCTCGGACCGCCGGTGCGGGGTCAACAAGGTAGGGGTCGCCCGCGAGCAAGATAGGGGTCGCCTGAAACAGATCAGAGCGGCACCTCGTCAGCGCGGATCAGCGAGGAGACGGTGCGCTCCAGCGCCTCGCGGAACGGCACCCGGGCCTGCCATCCGGTGACCGCGCGGAAGGCGGCCGGGTCGGCGACGACGCTGTGGAAGTCCATTCCGGTGGCGTCCGGCGGCGCCGGCACCGAGACGACCGGGACCGCGGGCGCCCCCGTCCTGGCGGCCACGGTCGCGGCGACGGTCGTGAAGATGTCGCGCACGCTCCGGCCGCCGCCGGTGCCGATGAGCCAGTGCCGGCCCGCGAGGGAGTCGGCGTGGTCGAGCGCGGCCAGGAAGGCGCCGGCCACGTCCCCGACGTAGAGCAGGTCACGCTCGGCCGTCCCGTCGTTCCACACGGTCAGCGGCTCACCCGCCAGCGCGCGGCGCACCATGGTGGTCACCACCCCCCGGTCGGTGGCGGTCGGGGAGACCCGGCCGCCGAACACCGTGCCGAGCCGGAGCGTGACCCCGCGCAGCAGACCCTCCGCCGTGGCGGCCTTCAGCTCCCGCTCGGCGGCCAGTTTCTGCCGGTCGTAGGCGGTCACCGGGTCATCCGGCTCGGTGCCGTCGATCCTGGCCTCCGCCCTCGGGCCGACCTGGGAGGTCGAGCCGGGAAAGAGGACCACGGGGGGTGGGCCGTCCCGGCGTTCCGCCCGGATGGCCGCGACGATGTCGCGTACCACGCCGACGTTCACCCGCTCGCCCGGCGACTCGTCCTCCGCCGCCCGCCAGGTCCCGCCGCCGGTGTAGAGCAGCAGGTTGACCACCACGTCGGCGCCGGCGATCGCCTCGGCGACCTGGCCCGCGCCGGTGAGGTCCGCGGTACGGACCTCGGCCTCGGCCGCGTGGCCCGGGGGGATCACGGCGGGCCTCCGCGCCACCAGCCTCAGCCGGACATCCCGCCCGGCCAGCTCCGTCACGAGGGCGGAGCCCACGAAACCGGAGGCGCCCAGGACCACGACCAGCGGCTGGTCAGACAACGCGCACCTCGGGAACGTAGAGGATCCACTTGCCGCCCGCCGCGCGGAACTCCTTCTCCTTCTCCATGATCTCCTGCGCGTGGTTCCAGGCGAAGAGCAGCGCGTACTCCGGGTAGGGGTCGGAGAACGCCTCGGGGCTCCGTACCGGGATGTGCGCCCCCGGCGTGAGCCTGCCCTGCTTGCCCGTGGTCGTGTCGCAGACGAAGGGGACCAGCTCGGGGCCGATGCCGCAGTAGTTCGTCACCGTCGCGCTCTTGGCGGTGGCGCCGTATCCGACGACCCGCTCCCCCTTGTCGCGCAGCTCGCCCAGCAGCGCCGGCAGCCGCTCGCGGATGTGCCCGACCCGGGAGGCGAAGCCCTCGAGCGTCGCCGACTCGGTGACCCCGGCCGCGCTCTCCTCGGCCAGCAGGTCGGTCACCGCCTGGGTCGGCTGCCTCGCTCCCGGACGCGCCAGGGTGTAGCGGACCTCGCCGCCGTGCACGGAGAGCCGTTCCGCGTCGACGAGTTCGAACCCGAACCGCCTCGCCATCTCCTGTACCGAGCGGACCGTGAAGAAGAAGAAGTGCTCGTCGTAGATCTGGTCGAACGAGGTGCGCTCCAGGATGTCGGCGAAGTACGGGTCCTCGAACACGAAGACCCCGCCGGGCGCCAGCAACCTGTCGACACCGCGCAGGATCGACTCCATGTACGGGATGTGGCACAGGGTGTTGGCGGCGTAGATGACGTCGGCCGGTCCGTCGGCGGCGAGGATGTCGGACGCGGTCGCCTCCTCGAAGAAGTCCTTGCGCACCCGGATGCCCTTGGCCGCGGCCAGGTCCGCCACCCCGCCGGACGGCTCCACCCCCAGGTGACGGACACCCGATTCGGCGATCACCTGGAGCATGGTGCCGTCGTTCGAGCCGAGTTCGACGACGAACGGGTCGGGCCCGGTGAGCTCGACGGCCAGGAAACGCTTGGCGATCGCCTGGAAGTGCTCGCGCATGACGGCCGACCCCGAGGAGAGGTACGGATAGCTCTCGTGGAACATGCGGTCGCGCGGCACCTCCTCCATGAGCTGCACCATCGTGCACGATTCACAGATCCCCACGGCGAGGGTGAAGAAGAACTCCCTCTCGAGGTCCTCCGGCGTCAAAAACGCGTCGGAGAGCGGCTGCCTGCCGAAGTCGAGGAACTCACGAACCGTGCCCGAGCAGATCCGGCACGGCGAGGTGACTGGCATGTGTGACTCCTGAGATTGGGCGAACTGTTCACTGTGCGATTCCCCGCATGCCCGACTTGGCTCTCGCTTCCGCCTCGGGTGGTCTGACGGATCCCCGCCGGTCGGGGGGCGTGAGAACCGGGGGCAGATCGGCCCGGCTCTTCACTCCCAGCTTCCGGTAGACGCGGGTCAGATGCTGTTCGACGGTGCTCACCGTGATGTGCAGCGTCCGGCTTATCTCCCGGTTGGTGTGCCCGAGCGCGGCCAGCTCCGCCACCCTGCACTCCGAGTCGCTGAGCCCCAGCGGGTTCGGGTCCTCGGCGGGCTCCCCCGCGTCCGGCAGAACGGGGCCGGTGGTCCAGCTCTTGCTGAGCCGCAGGGGCATCACGCCGGAGTGGCAGATCTCGGCCTCCCGCATCGCCCGGCAGATCAGCGGCTTGGCCTCGTCGGCCTCCCCGAGCTGCTGCAGGGCCGCGCCCAGATCGGCCAGCGCCCGGGACAGCAGCAGCCGGTCGCCCGCCGTCCGCAGGCACTCCGCCGCCTCGCGCAGCAGCTCGACACGCTGCGCGAGCCCGCTGGCGGCGGCCAGGATCAGCAGGGAGACGCCCCGGGTCCGCAGGTCGATGGGCTTGAGCCGCTCCATCTGCTCCGTCACCAGGTCGCGGGCCACCCCCCAGCGGCTGAGCCGGAGGTTCGCCTCGGCCAGGTTGCTGCGCCAGGGAACCAGCATCGGCCGGTCGAGTTCCCAGTCCTGCATGAGCCTGCCGCAGGTCTGGAAGTCGCTGATCGCGGCGAGCACCCGATCGGTGGCCAGGTAGTAGTGACCGCGCGCGTGCAGGTACCGCAGGCCGATCAGGGTCGCGAACATCTCGTCGGGCACCCGCTGCTGCAGCAGCTCGGCCCCCTCCTCGTACTGCCCCATCGCCGTGTGGGCCAGCAGCAGCGTCGACCTCGGGTAGCCGATCAGGATGCCCCAGCTCTGCGCCTGCATCAGCTCCAGGGCGGCCCGCGCCTTGGTCGCGGCGACCACCACCTCCCCCTGCCGGAACGCGATCTCGGCCCGGACCGCACCGAGCACGGCCTGCCAGGTGAGCGCGCCGCTGCGGACCGCCTCGTCGATCAGCTCGTCACACCAGTGAGTGGCCCGCTCCGTCCTGCCCCCGTACATCAGGGTCAGTACCGCGATGGCCACCACCTCCAGGGTGGTCTCGCCGAGCCGGCAGCTCTGCAGGATGTTCTCGGCGCTCACCAGCGCCACCTCGCCGTCGCCGTGCGTCCAGATCGAGGTCATCCTGCGGGCCTCGGCGCCCCAGGCGGAGGCGGTGTCGAACCTCCCGTGCGGACCCCGCGACGTCCCGTAGAACCACTGGTAGGTGAGGTGCAGCTCGGCGGCGGTCTGCACGTTCAGCAGATCGGGGGTCGCGGTCAGCGCCTCCATCGCCCTCGACGCCGTCTGCACGTCGCCGTTCCACAGCGAGTGCCGCACCACGGCCGCCGCGTCCTGGCCGAACAGGCATCCCTTCTCCAGGGCCTCCCGCAGCAGCGGCAGATGCAGCGCGGCCGCCGAGGGGTTGACCCGCCACAGCGCCCGGACCAGCACCTTCGTTATCGCCAGACGCTCGCCCTCGTCGCGGACGGACCGCAGGGCCAGCTCCAGGCACTGCACGGCCACGGCCACCTCATTGCCGGCCAGCGCCTGCTCGGCCGCGTCCCGCAGCACCCCGGTCGCCCAGTCCTCCGGTGCCCGGTCCGCGGCGACGAAATGCCCCGCGATCTTCGTGGTGGACATGCCGCGCTGGTACAGCAGCACGGCCGCGCGGACGTGCAGGCACGAACGCTCCTCGGCACCGATGCCGTCCAGCACCGCCGCGGCGGCCACCGGGTGCCGGAACCAGCCGCCGGCCAGCAGGCCCGCCTCGGTCAGGACCTCCACCGCCCGCTCGGCGGCCTTCGGATTGATCTTCGCCAGGCCGCCGGTCAGCCCGGCCGAGCCCGGCTCCCCCAGGACCGCCAGGGCCCGGGCCACCCAGAGCAGCTCCGGTTCCCACCGGTGCAGGCACGCCATCACCGCCTGGGCGTACGCCGCCCCGGCGGCGATCGGGTCGCCGGGGTCGGCACGATGGTCCTCGATCAGGGCGTTGACCAGCATCGGGTTCCCACCGCTCAGCCGCTGGAGCGCGACGGCGGCGGCCGGATCCATCGTCGAGGGCAGCACCTCGGCGATGTCACCGACCGACAGCGGGGTCAGCCAGATCCGGTGGTGGAACCCTCGGGTGACCTCGGCGGAGAAGGACGGGATCGTGGACTGCGGCAGATCCCACTCGTTCATGATCAGCAGAATGCGGGCGGAGCTTATCCTGCGGCACAGATAGAGCAGCAGCCGGAGTGAGAGGCCGTCCACCAGATGGACGGCGTCGACGCCGACGACCACCGGGCGCTCCCTGGACAGCTCCAGCAGGACGTCGCCGATCTCGCGGACGACCTCGGCCTCGGCGTGCCGGGTGGCGCCGGTCGTCACGGTGTGCCGCCGGATCAGCCGTGACACCTGGTCCGAGACCTCCGGCGGCAGCCCCGCACCGTGGAACAACTGGTCGATCATGCCCGCCTGCAGGGTGTTCTCCCCCAGGGAGCCGGTGGCGCTGAGCAGCAACGCGCCGGAGGTGGCCGCGACCCGCGAGAACTCGTGCAGCAACTCGGTCTTCCCGCTTGCCAATCCCCCGCTGACCAGCACCAACCGGCCGTTTCCCGCGCTGCTCTCGGCGAGCAACCCCTTCAGGACATCAAGTACGCTGCGATGCTGCGATGCCAGCATTTACTACATCCTCGTTTAGTCTGGCGACCCGGGTCCTGCGCAGCGGCAGAGTGAACCACTCCCCCACTTCGTGGAATTCTCAGACAGGGGTCGTTCTCGACGGGGCTGTGGTGAGAGGGCGGAGCGGGCGGCCTGCTATTCGTGGAAAACTGGCGGTTTCATCGGGTCCGGCGCCACGGTGAATCCGTTGACCCAACGGCAAAAGCATCGACAATCCCGAATTCCTTCACGTTCCGAACCGGTCAGCGAGCGTCTCGTTCAGTGACATCATTCCTAGCTCACCGAGACCCGCCGTGTCAGCGGGCAACCGCGGGTAACCTCCCGTCCGGCGCCGCTACGCCCGGAGCCCCACGCCACGGCCATGCCGACGGTCCGTCCGGTACGGGGAGATTCGTGATCATGAAACGTGATCTTATAGTTGATATGTCACAATTGGATAAATTTATTGACAACAACCTGTGGAACTGTGAGTACATCTTGTTGTCCTTCGGGTAACGCCCCCGTGCTGACCTGGGCATTCGGCGGCACCGCCATTAACCCCCTGTCACGATCATGCCCGCGATCAACGCCGGGGCCGGGCGCCGCCCGCTCCGGAGGGCCGCCGCGTGCCGGGGTTCCGGGCCCCGGGAGAGCCGGAGAAGTGATCTAGGCGCGAGCCGGTTCGGTGCGCGATACTCGTGCGGACGTGGGTGCGGCGCCCTGCGGACCCCGAATCGCCGAGCGCCAGGAAAGAGCAGACAAATGAGTCATAAATATGGCCAGAGTCCTCAGTGGGCGCACATTAACGAGAACAATCTCGCCCTGGGCGAGACCCCCGATCTGAGCCGTTTCAAATCCAGCCGGGTAAACTACAAGATCGCACTCTGGAACCCCGAGGTCAACGGCCGGAGATATCTGAAGACGCTCATCCACAACCTTGGCCTCCAGTTGTCACCGGAGAACTGGGAGCGCATGCTCCGGATCAGGAACCGCCAGCTGGGAGAGCCCATCACGGTCACCCTGAAGGGTGAGTCGATCTGCCTGGACTACCTGCAGGCGGTTCTTGAGCTCGATTTCATGGCACGGTCCGTGAAAATGGACGGCGCGCGGATCCTGGAGATCGGCGCCGGGTACGGCCGGTCCTGCCACACCATCCTGTCGAACCACGATGTCGCGGAGTACCACATCATCGACCTGGAGAACTGCCTGAAGCTCTCCCGCGAGTATCTGCGCGCCGCGCTGACCGGCGAGCAGTTCGAGAAGATCAGGTTCCTGGGCATCGACGAGGTGGAGGACCTCCCCGGCGGCGAGCCCTTCGACCTGTGCGTCAACATCGACTCGTTCGCCGAGATGCCCGCGGACACGGTCAGGAACTACCTCTCCCTCATCGACGGCATCGCCACGCACTCCTACACGAAGAACCCGGTCGGCAAGTACCTGGACCCGGACCTGGACGGACACTACGAGGGGCAGGCCGTGGTCCAGCAGGCCCTCCAATCCGGCCTGCTTCGCGAGATCATCGACGTGCACGACAGCGAGGCGGTCCAGGCGCAGTCCAAGCGTTTCGTCGAGGTGTACCAGCCCGGCGACGACTGGCGACTCGTCGCGGACGGCTGGGGAACCCCGTGGAGCTACTACTGGCAGGCCCTGTACGCGAAGTCGTGATCGGCCTTCCCGGCGCCCTGAGCCGGCGGCGAGTCGGCGTTCCAGACCAACCACCACAGACACTCCCATAACACTGGAATTATGGAAATTAGGACTACCACGGACAAAGCATGATCGATAGCCTCCTTCGACACTTCGTGTGTCAGAAGGAGACATATCAGTGCGCGCACTTCCCGCCCTCATGCTGGCGGCCCTCACCGCCGGCTCGATCGGCCTGGCCGGGGTCACCCCCGCCGCGGCGGCGGAACCCGGCCTCGCGTCCCCCGCCGCGGCGGTCGAGGACGAACTCCTCGGCAAGCTCACCGCCATCCCCGGGCTGACCGTGGTCTCGGAGACCCGGCCGACCGGCTACCGGTTCTTCGTCCTGCGTCTCACCCAGCCGATCGACCACCGCCATCCGGGCAAGGGCACGTACGAGCAGCGGTTCACCCTGCTGCACCGGTCCGCCGACGCGCCGGTCGTGCTGTACACCGGCGGGTACGGCCTGCCGGTCAACCCCGGCGCCTCCCAGACCGAGCCGACCCGGCTGCTCGGCGCCAACCAGGTCTCGGTGGAGCACCGGTTCTTCCGGAACTCCCGCCCGGACCCGGCGGACTGGGGAAAGCTCGACATCTGGCAGGAGGCCAGTGACGAGCACCGGATCGTCGAGGCGCTCAAGACGGTCTACTCGGGGAAGTGGATCCAGACCGGCGCGAGCAAGGGCGGCATGACCTCGGTCTACCACCGGCGGTTCTACCCCGATGACGTGGACGGCGTGGTGGCCTACGTCGCGCCGAACGACCGGGTCAACCCGTCCGACCACACCTACGACGACTTCTTCGCGAACGTGGCCGACCAGGCCTGCCGTACCGCGCTGGACAACGTGCAGATCGAGGCGCTCAAGCGGCGCGAGCGGCTGGTTCCGAAGCTGGTGGAGACCGCCGCGCGCGACGGGATCACCTTCGAGAAGACCCTGGGCACCGCCGACCGGTCGTTCGAGATGACGGTCCTCGACACGGTCTGGGCGTTCTGGCAGTACGCCAAGGTGTCCGACTGCGCGAAGGTGCCGGCCGCCACCGCCTCCGATGACGAGATCTACGCGTGGATCGACAACATCGCGGGCTTCTCCTTCTACACCGACCAGGGCCTCAACTACTACGCCCCGTACTACTACCAGGCGGCGAGCCAGCTCGGCTGGCCCGACCTGAAGTTCGCGCACCTGCGCGGCGTGGCCAGATACCCCAAGCTGTACCAGCCCAACTCGGTGCTCCCCGCCGAGCTGCGCACCGGGCACGACCCGAAGCCGATGCTCGACGTGGACCACTGGGTGCGCAAGGACGCGAGCCAGATGATGTTCATCTACGGCGAGAACGACCCGTGGAGCGCGGAGCGGTTCACGCCCAGCCGGAACGACTCCCATCTGTACGTCGCCCCCGGCGCCAACCACGGCGCGAACATCTCCCAGCTGAGCCCGGCCGAGCGTGACGCGGCGACGGCGACGCTCAGGCGCTGGGCCGGGGTGTCCGACAGCATCACCGTCAACAGCCGCGCGGTGCCGTCCCTCCCCGACGACGACATGCTCCCCTCTCGCGGGGAGCGCTGACCTTCCCTCCCGGTATGGCCGGCCCGCGGCCGTACCGGTCCCCGGGCGCCTTGGGCGAGCGCCCGCTGTTCCACCAAATGAGCCCATAAATCCCTGTTTGAGATGAATGCCCGGGGCGCCGACGCACGACCGTGCGGGGCCGCCCCGACCGCCCCCTGGAGGTTCCCCCAACCATGCGTATCACCAGGCCGCTCACCGCCTTGGCGGCCGTCTCGATGACCGCCGCCCTGCTCACTCCGATAGCCCCCGCCAACGCCGCCGACGCCGCCGTCGGCAGCGCCACCGTGGTGCCGCTCCAGGTCACCGGAGCCCCGGCCAAGCGGTTCAATCTGATCATCATGGGCGACGGCTACACCGAGAAGGAGCAGTCCGCGTTCGCCGCCGACACCGATCAGCAGCTCAACGTGATGTGGTCCATCGAGCCCTACAAGTCCTACCGCAACTACTTCAACGTCTACCGGGTGGACATCGTCTCCGGCGAGTCCGGCATCGGCTGTGACCCCGACCTGGCCTCCGGCAAGAAGAACACCCCGCTGAGCATGGCCTTCTGGGGTGGCTGCAACCCCGCCAGCGTCCAGCGGCTGATCACCATGAGCAACTCGGCGGCCAACACGTACGCCAACCTGGTGACCGGGACCAGCAGCGCCAACCGGCAGATCCTGGCCCTGGGCAACAGCGGAACCTACGGCGGAGCGGGCGGCGCCTACGCCACCTCCTCCGGCCACAACTCGATGTCGGCCCTCATCGCACCGCACGAGATCGGCCACTCGCTGGGCGGCCTGCAGGACGAGTACACCTACTACACGCGCGGCGTGGAGGGCGGCACCTACGCCGGGGCCGAGCCGAGCTCCGTACACCACACCCTGCTGACCGAGCAGCAGATCGCCGACCAGCGGAAGAAGTGGTGGCGCTGGCTGGGCGAGCCGAGCGAGGCGGGCGGCACCATCGGCCGCCACGAGGGCGGCCTGTACTTCGGCAAAGGCGTCTGGCGGCCCAGCGAGCACTCCATCATGAGGACGCTGGGCTACTACTACGACCAGGTCAGCCGTGAGGTCATGACCCAGAGGATCTCCGCCAAGGTCGGCCTCATCCAGGACGGCACGCCCACCACGTCGCCGGTCGGCGCCGACCGGGTGCTCTGGGTGGAGCCGCTGCACCCCAACAGCCACTCGCTGACCACCACCTGGAGCGTCGACGGCACCGAACTGCCGGGTGGGGGCACCGCGCTCGACCTCCGCACGCTGAACCTGCCGGCCGGCAGGCACACGGTGAAGGCGACCGTCGCCGACCCGACCGGCTTCGTGCGGGACCCGGCCATCCGCTCCGGTGCCCTCAGCGCGACCCGCACCTGGACCGTGGACACGACCGTGACCACCGTCCCCGCCGAGGTCGGCGCCGGTCTGCTCTCCTCCACGCCCACCAACCAGGCCGTCGGCCACGACGAGGTGGTCTACGTCGAGACCACCCACCCCGACGACAGCGTCCCCGCCGTCACCTGGACGCTGGACGGCGCGCGGCTCGACGAGAGCGACGGGGACCTGGATCTGGGCGCGCTCACCCTCACCCCCGGCAACCACACCCTCACCGCCACCTCCGGCGGTGACACCCGGTCCTGGACCGTCGACAACACGCCGCCCACCACCGGCTACCAGCTCTCCGAGCCGCTGGTCGCCTCCGGCGACACCCACGTCTACAACGGCCCCTTCACCATGAGGCTCACCGGCGGCGACGACCAGGACGGGTACGTGGTGAGCGAGTCCCGGGTGGACGGCGACGGCTGGTTCAACTACTTCGGCTGGCCGACCTCCGCCGACCTGCCGTGGACGTTCAGCGAGAGCGGCACCGTCATCGACAGCCTCACGTTCGGCAAGCTGCCGCGCGGCAGGCACACCGTCGAGTACCGCTCGATCGACCCCAGCGGCAACTACGGCACGGCCAAGAGCTTCACGGTCACCACCCTCGCTACGCCGCCCGCCTGCACCACCACGGTCACCGGCACCAGGAACGGGACGCTCGCTGTCCGCTCCGGCGTCACCTGCCTGAACGACGCCCGGATCAACGGCGGGGTGACCGTCTCCGCCGGCGCGTCCCTGGTGGTGACCGGCGGCACGATCAGCGGAGCGGTCACCTCGTCCGCCGCCGCCGAGGTGCACCTGCTCAAGGCGCGGATCAACGGCGCGGTCACCGTCTCCGGCACCACCGGCCAGCTGATCATCGCCGGCTCCGACCTCAGGGGCGCGGCGGTGCTGAACGACAACACCACCGTCGACGCGCTCGTGATGGCGGGCACCAGCGTCCGCGGCGCGCTCGCCTGCGGCGGCAACACGCCCGCGCCGTCCAACGCCGGGGTGTCCAACCAGATCACCGGCAGCGGCCAGTGCGCCGGCCTCGTCGACCCCCGCCCCAACCCCCGCGGCAAGGCCTACGAAGCCGTGGTCTCCAGCACCATCCCGGAAAAGGGCATGTACGAGCACAACCACGGCCACTGACGGGGAGAACGCGGGTGAGCGCCCCCCGGTAGGGGCTCACCCGCGCTCAACGGTGGGACGTTCCGCACAGTCGGGTGCGGGACGTCCCACCCTCGTGTCTCACGAAGTCGTCCAGCACTCCCCATGATCGAGCAGGCCTTCCAGCCGCGCCGCGTACGGCCGCCAGTCCAGCCCCCTGTCCGCCGCCCAGCCATCGTCGTGGCAGGTCCGCAGGTGGCGCGCGCCGGCGTCGCCGATCACGGTCACCACGTCGCCCCGGACGCCCTGGGCGCGCATCCGCGTGACGAGTTCCAGCGCACCCCACAGGTTCGTGCCCGTGGCAGCGCCGACCGTCAGCCCGGTCTCCCGGCGCACCCGGCGGGCGGCGGCCACACTGGCGGCGTCCGGCACCGGCACCACCAGGTCGACGAGATCGGGGACGAACCCCGGCTCCATCCTCGGCCGGCCGATCCCCTCGATCCGGGACGGCATCCCGGTGCCGTAGTCGGCGGCGCCGCTCACCCAGCCCGGGAAGTAGGCGGAGTTCTCCGGATCGACCACGGCCAGCCGGCCCGGCAGCTCATGGGCACGCAGGTGACGGCCGACGGCGGCGGAGGTGGCACCGGTGCCCGCGCCGACGACCACCCAGTGCGGGCACTCCCCCACCTGCCTGAACAGCTCCTCGGCCAGACTCCCCCCGTGCCAGTCGACGGCCGCGGCCGAGACGTAGTGGTCCAGGTAGTGGCCACCGACCTGATCGGCCAGTTCCCTGGCCTCGCCGTAGATGGCCAGGGGCGGATCGACGAACCGGCACGTCCCGCCCAGCCGTTCGACGCCCTCCCCCGAGGACCTCCTGGGCATCACCGCGACGTACGGCAGGCCGAGCAACCGGGCGAAGTAGGCCTGGGCGACCGCCATCGCACCCCCGGTGGCCTCCACCACCGTGGTGCCCTCCGCGATCCGGCCCGAGGCGATCGCCTGGCGGAACAGGGCACGCGCCAGCCGGTGTTTGAGACTCCCCGTCGGCTGCGCCGACTCGTCCTTCATCCACAGCCGCACCTCCCACCCGGCGGGCAACGGGAACCGGCGCAGCGGCGTGCAGCCCGCCCGCTCCATCTCGTCATCCAGCCGTACGATCGCCTCCGCCGCCCACGCACTGATCATCCGGGCAATCCAAACCGTGCGGCCCGCCGAACCATACCTGCCAACAGTGTTCCTGCCGTTGTCCTGCGTTCTTATGATCGCCCTGCCGCCAAGGGAACCAGCGGGAGCCCGTAGTCGGCCGTGCGGTGCGCTATCTCGAACCCGGCGCGGGTGTAGATGCCGAGAGCCCCGGTCGGGTTGTCCGCGTCCACCCCCAGCCCGGCCTTGTCGTACCCCTGCGCGCGGAACTCGCGCAGCGCGTGCGCGAGCAGCGCGCCCGCCACCCCGCGCCCGCGCCACTCGCGCAGGGTGCCGATGATCTGGATCCACGCCTCACGGACCCCGGTCGCCTCGGTGTCGGCCTCGAAATAGTGGGTGAGCAGAATGCCCACGCTCTTCCCCGTCGCGTCCAGCGCGACGAAGGACCCCTCGGGCCGGAACACCTTCACCCCGACGATGGTGTTCCGCCAGGACTCCGGGGTGTGCTGGACACTCCCCCAGTGGTCGACGAACGAGCGGTTACGCACCTCCCGGACGGCGTCCTCCAGGTCATCCCGGTAGGTGACGATCCGGAGCCCGTCCGGCGGCGATACCTCCGGCAGCTCGGCGCCCAGGTCGAGGGCCATCCCGTAGAACCACCGGGCCGGCTCCATCCCGGCTCCGGCGACCAGCGCCCGCAAGCCCTCGTTGCGGCTGTCCACCTCGACGTGGAGTTCGAGCGGCTGCCCGGGAAAGCGGCGCTCGTGCAGCACCGGGGTGTTGCCTATCGCCCACTCCAGCAGGTGGCCCCCCAGCCCCCGGCGCCGATACTCCGGATGCACCCCGCCCCACAGGCTCATCCGATGCACCGGCTCGGCCGCGGCCCGAGCCATGGTCACCCCGTACGCGACCAGCCGGCCGGACTCCCACGCCCCCAGCGTGCCCTCGACGGGATCGAGCAGCGGATTGACGAGCTCCTCGGCGAGGTCGTCCGCGGACTCTCTCCCCCCGACCTGATCCACCGCATCGATCGCCACCAGCAACTCCGCCCACGCCCCGACATCGTCCTTGCCCAGCGGGGCCCACTCGACGGTCATGGTTATCGAGCGTAGAAGCAGACCACCCGGCCCGGCGACCGATTTTCCCGCGACGAGGCTCTCGACACCGGGACACCACGGTCGCGACCGTCATCGCCCACTGCCCCATGAGCGCCGAGGACTTCGATCGGAACATGATTGAGGTCCTCGGCCAGGAACGGGGCACCCTCGGTGGCCTCGCCCAACCGGTCCTCGACGAGCGAGTGGCCATGCGCCACCGGCTGTGGGCACTCGACTGCCATCACCCCACGCGCCCGCTTAGCGCACCGTTCGCGCTCACGCCGCAGGGCACCGCCGCCGCCAAGGCCGCGTTGCGCGCCCACGCCCTACGGCCACACCAAACGCTCGGCCTGGGCTGACATCATCGCAGGATCAGCCGTGCGGAGTTCGCCGTCTCCGGCCGCCTTCTCCTTCCGCCACGACACCTTCTGGCTCTGAGTGGCTTCCGCCCCTGACCAACCGATCCGGATCTGACTCCACCAGCACGCGCAGCACCGCACAGCGTCAGGGGCCCCAATGCCGGTAGGCCTCGATCCACTCTGAACCCTCAGGCGGCGGAGTCGGCAGGGGAAGGTCAAGAATGCCGATCGTCTGCCGGTGTGACCCGCGGACACAGATCGCGACGATTCCGCTCCCCGGGAGCAGGTCGATCTCCTTGACGGTGACCTCGACCCCCAGGACGGTCGTCTGGAACGGCAGCGCCAAGTGCTCATCGAGCATGACGTGGAACCCGGAGAGCTGCTCGTCCTCGTTGTAGGCGTCGACTGTGGCCTCTTCGACCAACGCGTCCAGCTCCGCCTTGCTCAGTTTCCCCATGGCCACAACCTAACCAGGGCAGCGCGGCGCCATGGCCGTGATCTCAGCTTGAGGGACCGAGGTCGACCTCCCCTATCAGCTTCCAGTCGCATGATCCGGTTAGATGAGGACATGCGCACCAATCTGACCACGCCTGCGAAGCTGACCGCCGGAGACCGGGTCGCGGTGGTCTCGCCCTCCTTCGCGGCACCGGGGATGTTCCCGGCCGTGCATGAGCTGGCGATGCGGCGGCTTCGCGACGAGTTCGGGCTGGAACCGGTGGAATATCCGACGACCCGCCGGTTGAGCGCCTCGGCACAGGATCGAGCGGCCGATCTGATGGACGCGTTCACCGACCCGGACATCCGCGCGGTGCTGGCCACAATCGGAGGGGATGACCAGATCAGCGTGCTGCCCTTCCTGGATCCCGCCGTGGTCACCGCCAACCCCAAGCCGTTCGTCGGCTACAGCGACAACACCAACCTGCTCAACTGGTTGTGGAACCTTGATGTGGCGGGCTATCACGGCGGATCGACGATGGTGCACCTGGGGCGCGGCGGCGGCCTGCACCCGGTGTCGGCCGACTCACTGCGGGCGGCGCTGCTCACCGGCGGGGACATCGAACTGCATCCGGTCGACGTGTTCAGCGAAGACGAGCTCGACTGGGGCGAACCCGCGTCATTGAACCGTGCGGCGCCGACCCGGCCCAGTCCCGGCTGGAGCTGGCACCGGCCCGACCGGGTCGTCACCGCCCCCACCTGGGGCGGCAACCTGGAGATCCTGCACTGGAACCTGGCCGCGAACCGATGGATCCGCCCGGTCGAAGACTACGCCGGCTGCGTGCTGCTGCTGGAGACCTCCGAGGAGATGCCCTCGGCCCAGGAGGTGTTCCGCATGCTACGCAACGCCGGCGAACGTGGTCTGCTCGCGCAGTTTCCGGCCATCCTCATCGGTACGGCCAAAGCGAGCGGCCTGCTGCGCCGCACCGCACCCGAAGCGCGGGACACCTACCGCGCCGAACAACGCGAAGCGATCCTGCGGGCACTGGACTCCTACAACCCCGAGGCCATGGTCGTGTTCGGGGTCGACTTCGGGCACACCGATCCCCAATGGATCCTGCCCTACGGCGGACAGGTGACCGTGGACGGCCCGGCTCGACGCATCATCGCTCACTACTGATCCCGGCTGTGCGCTGTCGGCGAGCGCGTACGGTCGGCGGTCTCCTGGTATCCGAGCGTTATCGGACCGGGGTGCTCTGAAGATTTTCGGCCGGGCGATCCGTCAATGCAGCCCGCAAGTGGTGATCGAGTTGCTGGCCCACCTGGGCCCCAAGCTCGACGCCCCATGGTCGATCCGCAGCCTGGACGCCCCGCCGATCTGCCGGACAGTGGAATATCCGTCACTCATCGCCCCTCTTCCTTCAGCACGACGCCGCCGTCACCGGTAGCGGAAGCCGTCGAGGAAGCGACGGAAGAGGCCGCCCACCCAAGGATCGGTGGATTCAACCGACCCAGAACCGGCGGCACTCGGGAAGATCCGTATGACGTGCCGTCCCCTGGACTCCAAAAGACGGCGGTCTACGGGGCGATGACGTCTGCGACAACCACGACGATGTCTCGGTTACTCTCCGCCGCGATATAACGACTCACTGAAATGTCGTAGCGGCCCGGCACACTGACGTCCGACACGGGAGGTGGGGCCATGGCACGGGGCCTGGGCAGGAACGCGGTCCGGCAGTCGCTCGGGCTCAGCGTCTGGGAGATCGAACTCGCGGTCACGACCGGCCTGCTCCGGCGCTTTCCCGACCGGACCTTCGATCCCGTCTCCGTCAGGGCGGCCGAAGCCGACATCGAGCACTTCCGGCAATTACTCGCCGCGGAACGCCGCTGCACCATCACCGAGGCGTCGGCCAGGCTCGGCGTCTCGGCCGACCGTTTCAAACGGATCACCGCCGCCGCCGGTCTGGCACCCGTGGCCACCGAGGAGATCCGGAAGTACGGCCAGACCCTCACCGTTCGCTACTACCGCGCCGCTGACGTGGACGCTCTGGCCGACCACGTCCGCGCGGACGCCGAGCTACGCGCCGCCGCGCGGGCGGTCTCCCGCTCCGAGGCAGCCAGGAAGGCCGTCCAGACCCGCAAGCTGAACCTCGCACGCGCCGTCGCGACCCGCGCGGAGATAGAGGCGACCAAGCCCACCCTCGACGCGGACGGCGTGCGGATCCTCCTGTGGACCGCTGCGCTGATGGCCGCCGCCGGCGTCTGGCCGGGGCCGCTCAGACCCCTTAGCCGTATGGCGGACCCCCGCGTCCCGCCGCTCACCGAGATCCTGCGCGATGCCCGCCTCTCTCGCACCGAGCTGGAGGCGATGCTCGCCGAACTCACCCCGAGATCAGTGGAACTTGTGCGTCTCCTGGTCTCGCCCCGGGACGCGGAACGGGAGCTGGGTGTGCCCGTTGAGATGATCTCAGCCGAGCTGCCCCAGTTCGGCGGCCACCTACTGGCTCCCCTCCTCCGTGAGGCGGTCTCCTCACCTCCTGCCTGGCTACTGCGGGCGCGGGCGGAGGTGGAGTTGCAACGAGCCGTCCACGCGGAGGAGCGGCGTGCCGTCGAAGAAGCCTCCCAGCGGCGCCGAGCAGAGCGAGCCGCCGTCGACCAGGCCGCCCGAGCGGCCTCCCGGCTGTCCGACGAGTCCGTGGCCGAGATGTTCGGCATACCCGCCGACGTGATCCGGCGGCTCCGCCCGGCAAGCGGCCGTTGGGCGGCCGACCACGTCGCGGGACTGCTCAGGAAAACCCCGCCGTGGCTGCGGGACGAGTCCGCTGCCCGGGCGGAGGCCGACCGTCGCCGTCACCGCGCCGAGCGGAAGGCCGCCCGTCGGCTCTCCTGGCGCGGCCTCTGGGCTGAGGCGCTCGGTGTCCCTCTCGACCGGATCCCCGATTCGGTCGGACGTCCCACCCGCGCGGCGATCGAAGCCGCCAGGCGCGAGCCGCCCCGGTGGGCGCGCGAGCCGCCACCCGGCTGAAACCTACCTGGTTCTCCGCCTCATTGGCCGCCGCAGCCGTCCGCCGAGATCAGCCTCGCCGGCTCCTTGGCACCCGCCGGGCCGAGAGGATTGCCACTGACGAACAGCCGCCCGATACCTCCGTTGAGCGTAGAAGCAGACCACTTTCGTCGGCCACCCGTTTCCCGCCGCCGACACCCCGGAAGTGACACTTTCCTTGATCTGGGTGATTGAGCACGCCGGGGAGGTGCTCAATCACCCAGATCAAGGAAAACCCCTGCCCAGACACCCACCATGACCTCCCTTCGAGGTGGACGCGTTCGAGAGATCGGACCAAGGGCACCCATCACCCCACACCAGCCCGGTGTTTAACACCCAAAGTCCCTTTCCGCCGTATTCAGGCCGCCTCCGGGTAGGGTGCCGCTGTGGATCTGGACGTCATCCGGCGCGGCCTCGACGCGCTCCGTGAGTACGACACGGACCTCGACCTTTTCGGCGCCCGCGAACACCGCTACCGGTTCAAGCCGCCGCTCGACGAGGCCGCGCTGGAGGCCGTCGAGACGCGGATCGGGGTGCGCTTTCCGGCCGACTACCGCACGTTCCTGACCCGGCTCGGCAATGGCGGCGCCGGCCCGTACTACGGGGTGCACGGGGTGCGGCTGGACGGCGCCTGGGCGCGGTTCGGTCTGTTCCCGTTCACGGAGGAGTGGGAGCCGCCCACGGACGACGAGGACTACGACGACGTCATGGAAGCCGCGTTCGAGGGACTGTTGCCGGTCGCCGAGCACGGCTGCGGCTACCGCTCTCACCTGGTCGTCAACGGCCCCGCCGCGGGCCAGGTCTGGGGCGACTGGACGTGCGTCGGCGAGGCGCTGGCCCCGCAGGCCGAGTCGTTCGGCGCGTGGTACCACGACTGGCTGGAGGTTTCGCTGCGCGAGGTGCTGGGTGAGCGGATCGAGGCCACCGTGCGCGACGAGACCGGCTGGAGCGTGGACCGGCGGCTGCTCAGCCTCCTCCCGCCGCCGCTCGCCGACGGTGACGAGCAGCCGGCGGTGAAAGTCCTGCGGCTGGCCGGCCGGGCCTACCTCGCCCTTTACGAACGCCGCAACAGCGACGCCCGCGACCTCCTCGCCCAAGCCCATGCGGTCGGCGCCGAAGGGGACCACGAAGCGGTGCGCCTCGCGCTCGCCGAAGCCGTGCTGCTGCGCGAGGAAGGCGGCATCACCGATGCCCTGACCACCGTGGAACACGCGATCCCGCGGAACGGCTGGTGGCTCGACAGGTCGTTGCTGCACCGCCTGCGCGTCGAGTTGCTCCTGACGCAGAGCCGGCTGGACGACGCGTACGCGGCGACCGAGGAGCACATCGCGCGCTGTCCCAACGACGACTTCGGCTACGTGCGCCGCGCCCTCCTGCGGGTGTTGACCGGTGACCCCTCGGCCGCCGAGGAGGTCCTGCGCGCCGACGCCCCGCTCGGGAGAGGACTCCGATCGGCAGGCCACCCACGTCCCGCCGACCGCACCCCCATCGCGCTACGACTCCGCGCCCGGCGCCTGGCCTGGGAATGCCGCCGCTGGGGACACACCACCGACGCCCCCCGCTTCGACGCGATCGCCACCGGCTGACCGTGGGCTCCGTGGTGTCATCCTCGGCAAGGACGCGGTGGACGATCCATCACCACCCATGGACCTTCGCGGATGAACTTCTACCTCTGTGAGCACTCGACTGCCATCGCCCCACGCGCCCGCTCAGCGCACCGTTCGCACTCACGCCGCAGGGCGCCGCCGCCGCCAAGGCCGCGTTGCGCGCCCGCGCCCTACGGCCACGCCAAACGCTCGGCCTGGGCTGACATCAACGGATGCCGCGATATCCGATGGCCCGTTCATAGCCGGACATGGCACTGTATGACGATGTCCGAGAAGGTGAACGCCCGCGAAGCCGTCCGAGCGGCATCATGAGCTTCGGTATCTACGCACGCCGGGTCCGGAATCAGGATCTGCCGTACGGCCTGCGCTACACCTCCCTCAGATGCGCGGTCGAGCGTTACATGCCCGTTGGATACAACGCGACCTGGGACTACATCACCGGCCGCGCCGGACGGATACGGACGGACGAGACCGCCCTGCTCCGCGCGCTGGACATCCTGGAGACCAGCCGGGAAGCCCGGCTGGCGGAGATGGCGGCGTTCGCGCTGCGCCGTACGGTGGAAAAACACGATCGCCGCACCGTATCCGCCGACGAGCGCCGTTACCGGCACGGCTGGCGCTGGCCAGGCCCGGACGCGCACGAGGCGATGCACCAAACGGTGCAAACCCTGTGGACCCAGTACGAGCGGCTGCCCTTCCCGGAGGTACCGCCCGCGGACAAGGCCGATCTGGCCATGCTGGACTTGACCGTCGCGGGCTGCGTACAGACCTACCTGCGCCGGGGCGGAGCCCTGCATCCCGACCATCGGGACATCCTGCGGTCCTGCCTGGCCGACCTGCGTGCCGTACGGTTCGGCTACCCCCTGTCCTTCTCCGAGGCGTTCACCTATTTCCTTCGGCTGCGCAAGATGGCCGAACTCGTGGCACACGACGCGCTACCGCTCGTACGCCGGGCATGGCGCGGCGACGCGGAGCGGATCGCGGACGTCTTCCTGGCCGCGCGTGGCCAGATGACCTACCTGCCGCGGCTGCACACCGACGAGGAGACCCGGGCCTGGATCGCCGGGGTCGTGGTCGCCAGCCACGAGACATGGGTGGCCGAACTACACGGCCAGGTCGCCGGATTCGCCGCGCTGGACGACCAGTGGCTGGCACACCTGTACGTCGCGCCGGAGGCCCAGGGCCACGGCATCGGCTCAGCCCTGCTCGCCCAGACCAGGAAGGTACGGCCCAGCCTGCTCAACCTGCACGTGTTCCAGCAGAACACCGGCGCCCGCCGCTTCTACGAACGGCACGGCTTCACCCTGGTGACGCTGGGAGACGGCGGCGACAACGAGGAGAACCTCCCCGACGCCCACTATCGGTGGCGAGCCACCGCCGAGCCGCGGCAGCCGGAACCGGCCGGCAGGCTCAACGAATCCCTCACGTGCGCCTTCCCCTTCGCACTGGCCGACGACGTTCGCACTGCTGTCGGGGTCATGCCGATCGCCGGACACTGCTCGGCGACGTCCTTTGAGGTGACCGTCGGCGAGGACCGCGTCACCGTTCCCGAGCGGATCTACCATCCCGAACCCACCTCCGAGGCGCTCAGTGCGCTGTCCCCCGTCCAGCGGGTGATCCTGCACTGCCTCTACACCCGTCACCACGACGGGTTCGTCCGGCAGCGCCACCTCGCTCAGATCGTCGGCTCACTGGAGCCATGGGTCATCCCGTACGTGGCGCGACTGGTCGGAGAGTACGTCATGGAGATCGTGGGGGATGTCCACCGCATGCTTGATGGTCTCGGCCGGCCCGGCTCCGGTGTCCACGCCGCCTACGGGCGATTCTTCGCCGACAATCCGGACTTTCTGACAGTGACGGAACAGCGGGTGATCAGCTACTGGAACTGCTACCACACCAGTGCCTATCCTCGGCTGCGCGAATACCCGGGCTACCTGCTGGTATCGGCCCTACGGGCGGCGGCCTCGGCTTGATCGAGCGGATTCGTTGGCCGCCACAGCCGTCCGCCGGGATCAGCCTCGGCACCCGCCGGGCCGAGAGGATTGCCACTGACGAACAGTCGCCCGATACCTCCGGCGGACAGCACCCGGTCAACGAGCATCGCGAGCCCGCGACACCTCCGTACGATCCCGGTCATGAGGTCCGCCTACCACGGGGCCTCCGCGTAGTCCTTGAGGAAGACGCCGTGCACCGGGTCGCCCGCCTCGCCGCGCACGATCGGGTCGTAGACCCGCGCGGCACCGTCGATGACGTCCAGCGGCGTCCGGCGGTCGAGCCACTCCCGCATCGGCACCGGGTTCTCGTCGGTGATCCATCCGGTGTCCACGCTGCACATGTACACACCCTGCCGTGCCAGATCGGCGGCGCTGGTACGGGTCAGCATGTTCAGCCCGGCCTTGGCCATGTTGGTGTGCGGGTGACGGCCGGTCTTGTTCGGCACCGCGAACTGTCCCTCCACCGCCGACACGTTCACGATGTACCGGCGCGGGAAAGGTGCGGCGATCAGCAACGGCAGCAGCCGGTCGATCAGCAGGAACGGCGCGACCGCGTTGACCAGCTGGACCTCCAGCAGCTCGGCCGGGTCCACCTCACCGATCCGCACCGACCAAGAGTTACCCACCGACATATCCGGCAGCAGACCGGACGCGTCCGGCAGCGCCAAATTCATATCCCCGGATGGCGAGAGCGACAGTCGCTCGGCCTCGTCCATGAAAGTCGAGACCGGCAGACCCCGGGTCTCATCCCCGAGAGGGGATACCGGAAGACCTGGCAGACCCCAGGCCCCGTCACCTGACGGCACCGGAAGACCCAACAGATCCCGGAGCCCGTCACCTGACGGCGGCCGCGAAAGAGCCGACAGTCCCCATCCCTCATCACCGGAATGCGGCAGCGAAAGACCCGACGGACCTCGGTTCCCGTCACCGGAGAGCGGCATCGTAGGACCCGGTACGAATCCCGGCACCGTCGATGCCCCCGGCGGAAGCCCAGCCCGCTCCCCCTCGACCAGGGCGGCGTAGGCCGACGTCGGTCGGCGCAAGGTCTGCGCGGCGTTGTTGACCAGGATGTCCAGCGGATCCCCGGCCGCCAGGAACCGGTCAGCGAGCGCGATGACCTGGCGAGGGTCGCATAGATCGACCCCCACGACCTCCAGGCGCCCGCCCCAGTCACCGGCCGCCGCGAACCTGCTGACCGCGTCGGCCGGAAAACGGGTGGTCACCGCGACATGGGCGCCGTCGCGGAGCATCTTCAGCGCGAGCTGATGCCCTATCTTCGTCCGCCCCCCGGTGACCAGCGCCCGCCGCCCCGACAGGTCGGTACGGGCCGTACGACGGGCCGCGTTGAAGGCCGCGCACGAGGGGCAGAGCAGGTGATACAGGCTGCCCACCCGAGTGAAGTGCTCCTTGCAGACATAGCAACGTCGCGCCCTGCGCAGCTCTCCGGCCGGCTCTCCCACCGGTCTCTCCGAGAGGGGAACGTCGATCACCCGGTCCGGACTGCCCATCGCGGTGGCCGCCAGCACCGCGGCGTCGGCCTCCTTCGCGGCATGATCACGCTCCTGCCTGCGGCGCCGCTGCCCGTCACGGACCAGTGCGAGCGCCGCGTGCGCGATCCACCTGCGATCCGGATCGTCCAGCGGGAGCCGCCTGGCCTCGCCAAGCGCTCGCAGGACCGTCCAGACGGTCTCGGAGTCCACGTCATCCTCCCGGGGGTGGGACCGACTGGATTCGAATCAGCGTCCTCTTCCCCTGTCAGAGAAAGCGCGACGGCCAACTGCGCTACGGCCCCACGCAGAACGGCTCGGTTTCGAACCGGCACCTGCGTTCACCCTACCGAGAAGATCAACCCATTTTTGATCATTCGCCGGACTCTGGAGGGCCGCGTTAGGGACGGGAGGAAGGACCATAGATTGCCCCGATCACCATCATCCTTCGAGGTAGACACGTCCGAGGAACGCCCCCCGCTCGGCTCGCTTGGCCTCGGCGACCTTCTCGATGTCCGCCCACTCGTGCCCGTGGACCTTCGCGATGGCCCGCAGCACTTCGAGCACGTCGGCGATCTCCTCCGCCACCTCGGTCACCGCGGCCTCGCGCAGCTCCGTCGACTCCTCGAACAGCTTCTCCAGCAGCGCCTCGCGGTAGTCCGCCTCCCCGAGCACGGTCACCAACGGCTCCCCGCTATGCTCCCGAATGATCTCCGGAATCCTGTCCCGCACGAGTTTCCCCACGTCAGATCGTTCCTCCATACCCGCACAGCTTCCTCCGGAAGCCCCCGAGACTACCGGGTCTCCCGCCGTACGGGTTCCCGTGCACGAGCGGTGAAATAGCCTTTATTTCGGCATATACACACCAAGGGTGGCGGCCGTCATATGGAGCTGGATCTCTCTCACTGGGAACGGAGCGCGCGGTCCTCGTGGCGCATGGCCGTATTGCTGGGCAAGAACACCCGCACCTACAAGTTCGCCCTCGGCACCGCGCTCCTGGACGCCGCCGCCGAAGGCCGGTCGGAGATCCTGCTCCGGGACCTGGCGGTGCCGTACGCGATGGGGCTGGTACGGCATCTCGGCCAGGCACCGCAGATGCGCCTGCGCGCGGAGCGGGGAGAGTCAGACTTCCTCTCGGTGGCCGAGCGAGAGGCCGAGGAGTCGCTCAGGCTCGGGAGCCCCACCGAAGAACTGCTGGCGGCGGCCATCAAGTCCATGCCCGAGATGGTGATGCAGAAGTTCCACAACCTGCCCAGCGGAGGAGCGGAGGTGCCACACCGCTTCTACGAGGTGACCGGACGCTCCAGCGAACGGGTCGTCCGGCTGAGCAAGGAACTCCGCGACATCGCCCAGTCGGAGCAGGCCGCGACTCTGCGAGGCGAACTGTCAGCCCGCTGGAGCATCGTGGAGACGTCCTTCGCCATCGGGATCGGCCAGAGCCTGATCGATGAGGGTGTAGCCGTGGACCTGACCACCCTGCAGATCACCGACAGGCAGCGTCGCCGATCGGTCGCCGGCGTCACGGACGCGGTCATCGGCTTCCAGCGCGGCCTCTGCCTGATCTGCGCGGAACCCATCACGCCAGGCATCGATGACATCGCTATCGACCACGTGTTCCCCTACTCGTTCATGAGGCTTCTCCGCCCCGGCGGCAAGGGCACGGCACCGGACCTGGACGCGATCTGGAACCTGGCCCCCACACACGCGCAGTGCAACGGCCAAAAGAGCAACCGGCCACCCACGCGAGAGGAAATGACCAGGCTGGCACAGCGAAACGAAGCCATCATGCAATCCCCGGTCCCCCTCAAGAAGACCCTGGAACTGACCCTGAAGCACAACAAGCACAGCAGCACGCGGTCAGGTGAGTGGCTCAGGTTCATCCAGCATGTACATGCTCTACTTTGAGTCGCGCCGCCAACACGCGAGTGCTGGAGTCGGCTCCCGCCGATCGTCCCGGATCTCCCTTCATCTCTGAGGGCACCAAGGCCACACTTCTGCGGGCATGCAATCGCGGTTAGTTCACACGACCAGGTCAGCGGCTACCACCACCTCATCTCATCCAGATGAGCTCGCAGCCCCAGGGCGTCGGAGTTCCCCGCGTTCGATGCCGCCGGTGAAGGCGTCGTACTCGGCGTCGGTGAACAGGTGTGGAGCCTTCTCTGGGTTCTTGGAGTCGCGCAGGGCCACGATGCCCTGGTCCAGGAAGGCGATCTGGACGCAGTTGGTGCCGCCGCTGCTGAGGCTGCTGGTGTGCCAGCGGGCGTCATGGAGCTGGGTTTCGATCCAGTCGGGGTCGAGGGTGCTCTTGTTCATGAGGGGTCCTTGGCGATCGTGGTGAGAAGCGGTAGCGATGCCTTCGGTGACAGGGCGTCGGACTTCAGCAGGTCGCTGGTGGTGCGGTAGAGCTCGACGGTCTCGGGCTCGTTCAGGTGCAGGGAGGCACGCAGGGACTCGATGCACACGAGGTCACGACCGGCGGGAAAGGACATGAGCATGAAGGGGCCGTCCATTCCCGCGTGCGCTCCGGCGGAGAACGGCAGGACCTGGATCGTGACGGCGGGGTTGGTGCGGGCGAGGTGGATCAGGTGCTCGATCTGGGCGCGCATGCAGGCCCGTCCGCCGACAGCCTGGCGCAGCAGTCCCTCGGGGAGCACCGTCCAGATCTTCAGCGGGGGTTGGCGCTCCAGCATGGTGCGCTGATGCTCCAGCCGTAGCGCCACGAAGTGGTCTATGTCTTCTGGCGTCTTCCAGACTCTGCTGCCCTCGGTCACCGCGCGGGCGTAGTCCGGAGTCTGGAGCAGTCCGTGAATGGCGAGGGGGTTGAAGACGAACAGGCCGCTGGCGCTCTCCACCTGGGAGAGGTAGTCGCCGAGCGGGTCGTCGACCACGCCTTCGTAGCGCTGCCACCAGTCGGCTTCGCCGGCCCGGCGTACGAGGTCGCGGAGTTCTTCCCGCAGGGCGGGGTCGGTGATGCCGAAGACCTCGAAGAAGTGGGGAAGCTGCTGGATCTTGAGTCCCTGCAGTCCGTTCTCGATCTTGCTGACCGTTGAGAGGGACTGATATCCGAGGTGACCGGCCGCTTCCTCCTGGGTCCAGCCGAGGGCTTCGCGGATGCGTCTGAGTTCCGCGCCCAGGCGCCGACGTCGCGGGGTGGGTTCGACGGGCATGCTCACCTCCTTCCTCGTGGGGAGCGTAGTGCTCGAGACAGGTTGAGGAAACGCCATCCTCCCTAGAGGAAAGACTTTCTTCCAGGAATGACTTGCCTGAGAGGTGGCCTGCACTGCATCATCGAGGCGTGACAGCGATGAGTGTTCACACAGTCACAGAAAGACATGACCGCTGGCTTTGTCTGTACGCCTTCGTGGAGACGTCCCCTGTGCGCCGCCGGTCCTGAAAGCACCGTTGACCCCAGGCTTTCCCACCGGGGCGAAACCCAAGCGAGCCCGCCGAGCATCTGCCGACCTGATCGCAGGGCTGCCCCCAGTCCCACCCGTTAGGAGCAACGATGCTCATCGAGCACGTTCCGGACCCCGGCGAGTACGGCAGACCCCACAACCGCTTCCGGATGACCGCCTGGTGCCTACCTTCAGGCAGTGCGGCCCGGCGGGCCCGGGAAGTGTTCCGGGATCAGCTGGCCAAGCTGCCGCTGGCCGCCGACGTGCTCGATGAGCTGGAGATCGTGGTCTCCGAGCTGGTCACCAACGCCACCCGCTATGCCCCCGGCCCCTACGAACTTCGCCTGCTACACGACCACGGCCTGCCCATCCGTGCCGAGGTCGTCGACGCCGGAGCCGGAACCACCCTCATCGAACACCTGTTAAACCGCCCCCGGCCCCTCCCCGAACGCATCGACGACCTCGAACTCGGCGGCCGGGGCCTGCGCATTGTCACCGAACTCACCCAGGGCCACTGCGGCACCC
This sequence comes from Streptosporangium sp. NPDC002544, assembly GCF_040295965.1. Classification (NCBI taxonomy): domain Bacteria; kingdom Bacillati; phylum Actinomycetota; class Actinomycetes; order Streptosporangiales; family Streptosporangiaceae; genus Streptosporangium; species Streptosporangium sp. NPDC002544. The sequence goes on from NZ_JBEOWJ010000006.1 coordinate 245,599, forward strand.
AATGGACCCGGCTGTGCGGCACGGGCCAGCTCGGCACCGGCGTCTGGTTCGACCTCCCCACCCAGCCCTGACCTTCCCCGACCTCCGGGCAGCCGGGATCCCCCCGATCCCCGCTGACCCCGGAGCCGGTCCACGCCGACTCCCCCGTGCCAGGCGTGGACCGTACAGGGGCCGGCGTCCATGGACCTGATCCCACCCTCGTCCGGGACGCCGGCCTTCCCCACCCCTAAGTCACAACGGAAAGCGACGGTTCCCCATGGTCACCCCGGTAAGTGAGCCCCTCCGCCCCAAAGGCCGCCGTCGCGGAGCAGACCTCGTACGTACCGACCTCCCTGCCACGGAGCCCGCAGCGAACACGGACAATGCCACCGGCCTGGCCCGCGACCTGGAGTCTCGCCACCCCGGCTGGGTCATCCTCTGGCGCCGCTGGGCCCGCCGCTACTGGGCCTTCCCCACCTGGCTCCCCAACGTCCCCGGCCCCATCGAAGCCAGAAACGTCCGGGACCTGCTGACCCAGATGAACGACCTCGAATTCCAGCACGCACCACAAAGCAGCAACGCCTAACCCGCACATGAAAAGTGAGGTTGGAGCTTCGATGGGCGTGGCTCTTCTGGAGGGAAAGTGCGGATCAGGCCGTGAGGCCACATCAGGTCTGTTCCAGTCAGGAGAGCCGCAAGTCGATCCAGGGGATGGTGTCTCCGGGCAGCAGGTATCGCTCGATCTCGACGAAGCCGTGCTTCAGCGCAAACCGCAGTCCGTCCTCGTTGGAGGACAGGACGACGGTCTCGATCACCTTGGCCCCCAGTTCCCGGGCCTGGTTGAGCCCGCGCGCATACAGTTCCTCGCCGAACCCCCGCCTGCGGTGAGCGGCGAGCACGCGGGCGATGACTGTGGCCGTCAGTGTTTCGTCCGTCGGCGGGCGCACCGTACTGCAGCCCACGAGATCGTCACCGAGGTACGCGATCTCCAGGTGGTTGCGCTGGGCACGTTCCCGTACCTCGTCCAGGGAGAGGGAGTGGGTAGGAATGATCACGTTGTGGGCGTACTGCCAGTCTTTGAGCGTGGCGTCGCCGTCCGGCTGCTGGATGCGAAGATCAGACATCGCAGCAGGAGACCCCAGGATGCCTCGGACGTCAACTCTGTTGGGTGGCTATACCGTGATTAAGCCGTGAGGTCGTAGTCCTGCTGTTCGGGGGCGTGGTAGAGGCGCTGGTGCTCGCGGGTGGCATGAAAGCACCAGTAGGCGTCGAGGCCGCCGTTGGCGGTCACGGTGCGGAGTGTGAGGACGGCTTCGGCTCAGCTCTGCTCTGCGATGACCTTCCGGTGGTAGTCCAGGTGATCCTGGTTGATCTCGTGGTTCTGGGCGACTCGGAGATGGCCGAGTGAGGCGCCGGACGTCAGGTCCGTCACCGTGAGGTCGGCTTGGACGGTGATCGCGCCTCGGTCGAGCAGGACGTGGTGGTTGGGGCAGAGACACAGCAGGTTGCCGGGCTCGTCGGGGCCGTTGTGCGGCTTTCCGAGTGGGCGGATGTGGGCTCCCTCCGCGTAGAAGCCCTGCTGGAGAGTGAGACGGTCGCCGCAGATCTGGCAGTGGTAGTCGTGCGCGCGTTTGATCTGCTCGGCGAGCAGGGAGTCGCGGATGACGCGCTCCACAATGGACTCGACACGGCCAGGCGTAGGAGACCCATCGCGAATGCGACCGGTGTCGGAGGTGACCGCGTCCAACCCGACCCTGGCGAGAAGCGCGTTGTGGTCGACGCCATGAAAGTACGCACTGAGAAGCCGCACGACGATCTGGGCCCGGATATCCGGCTGACCGGTGACGATCCCATACACCCATGGTCGCAGGCCGCTGTCCGGCTGCTGCTCTTTCATCCACTGCTGCGCGGGCCGGCCACTGGCATGCGGCACATTCGCGTGGCCGGGCAGATCCCACAGGCCGTGGTGGTAGAGCCACAGCACGGGGAACTCCGGGTTGGGCCGATCCTCCTCAAGACCGAACTCCTCGATGAGCCATCCGAGCTCGCGGTAGGTGCTCTCCCACGGCGTGAGACGTGACTCGCCCCGAGCCGCGCGGCCGATCGCCCAGAGCAGGGTCAACGGCTGATGCCGTTTCTGCGCACCGGTCGTGGGAGACACGGCGGGCTTGAGCGAGTCGACCTTCTGCAGGAGGTCTTCGATGGAGGGCACTTTGGCAGCCTGCCCCGGTCTCGTCACCTCGAAGCCGAGGTCGCCGAGCACCCGGGCAACGGTGGCGTTCCCACCGGAGAACTCGTCAGGACGCAGGGGGCTGCCGCTGACCCCGCGGTAGGCGACTCCAGCGATCGCCTTGGAGTCGTACCGCTTGCCGCCATAGACGAGGAAGTAGTGGATGGCCCGGCGGTAGCCGTACTCCTCAAGAAAGGCGTCACGGCCCAGCTGGTCGAACTCGGCGATGGCGGCGAGCACCATCTCACGTCGAAGCTCGGAAAGCACCACCCCACGAGCCTATTGCGGATATCAACTGAATTCCCGTTAATTTCCGGCGGAATCGGACTTCATGATGAGCTGTGCGATCTCCGAAGCACCGGCCGAAACTTGTTCAGGTCAACCAGGCGGCAGCGCTCCGCGCCGCCGCCCAGGACACGGACGGGTGATCCCGGCCCTTTGTGTTTCCGGCGTGGCTACTGGTCAGGCCAGGGTGTCCTTAACTTTGATCATGCCGTCGTCGACCACGAACTTCTGGTTGGTGTTGGTGTTCGCGCATTCCCACAGGTGCACCCGAGTGCCGTTGGTACGTGTGCTGTTGGCGTCCACGCACATCGGGGTGGCGGAGCCGAGGGTGTCCTTGACCTTGATCATGCCGTCGTCGACCACGAACTTCTGGTTGGTGTTGGTGTTCGCGCATTCCCACAGGTGCACCCGAGTGCCGTTGGTACGTGTGCTGTTGG
>NZ_JBEOWJ010000006.1:248627-363327 GCF_040295965.1 Streptosporangium sp. NPDC002544
GGCGTCCACGCACATCGGGGTGGCGGAGCCGAGGGTGTCCTTGACCTTGATCATGCCGTCATCGATCACGAACTTCTGGTTGGTGTTGCCCGCGAAGCACTGCCACAGGTGCACCGGGGTGCCGTTGGTGCGGGTGCCGTTGGCGTCCACGCACACGGCAGGTCCGGCGACAGCAGTGTGGGTAGCGGGCCGCTGGACGGTGGCCTCGGCGGGCAGGGCGGTGACCGCACTCGCGGCGACGACGGCGATGGCGCCGGACAGCAGATGGCGGGCAAGCAACATGGTGCCTCCTGGGCAAGTTCGATCAGTACCCGAACACCATCCCGTAACCGAAAGTGCTTGATCAACTACCTGGCGCCATGATTGGTTGTCCGTGTCGCTCTGCACTCTGTCCCGACCAGGGAACTTACCGACATGGCCGTCGCATTGACGTACACCCGTGCAGTAGTCCGGTTGTAGAGGTTGAGCGAGTGTCGTACACCACCTCCGCTGATATTGGCTGGTCATCGCCCGGACGGGGGCTGAATACTCCAGCCGTAGATCGTGATCTTCACAATCGGAGCTCTGCCTGCCAGGGCTAATGGTCGGCTTGGGCTCAGGCCTGGTGGCGCATTCGGGCCGGCGCTAGGGTGCCCCGAATGATCGAGATACCAGAGACGTTCGCACGGAGCACTGTCGAACGTGAAGGAGAGCCTGGAGCGGCGTGGCTCGCCGAACTGCCCAGGATCGTGGACGAGCTGCTGGGGCGCTGGGGGTACGCGCCGGACGGCAACGTCATGCACGGGGGTGTCGGGATCATCGTCCCGGTGCGACGGCGGGCCGAGGGGACCGCTGTGCTGAAGGTGTCGTTTCCGCATCCCGGCAACGTCCATGAGCCGGACGCATTCGCGGCGTGGGGTGGGCGCGGAGCTGTTCTGCTGCACGAACGCGACGACGAGCATTTCGCCATGCTGCTCGAGCGAGTCCAGGCGTCGACGCTGGCGGAGGTCGAAGATGGCGATGAGGTGGTAACAGTCGCAGGGCGGATCAATCGCCGACTGGCCATCCCCGCGCCGCCTGGTCTGCCCCGGCTGCGGGAGCAGGCCGACGCCTGGGAAGAGCAGCTACGCAAGGACGCTGAGGAACTGACGCACACACTGCCGCGTTACGCGGTGGACGCCGCCGTGGCGACCGTCCGTGAGCTGGGCCGAGTTCAGCTGGACATCCTCATCCATGGCGACCTGCACGCCAAAAACATTCTGCGGGCCGATCGTGAGCCCTGGCTGGCCGTCGACCCCAAGGGGTACGCGGGAGACCCCGCGTACGACGGCGGCACACTGCTCAAGTCGCGCGCGCTGACGCTCCTCGAAGCGGACGACCTGCGGAAGGCTGTCCACCGCACGGTGGACGTCTTCGCCGAGGCTGCGGAAGTCGATCGCGAGCGTGCCCGGCGCTGGGCCCAGTTTCATGCCGTCCAGGCTGCGTTTTGGGGCCGCCGCCACGGCTTCCGTATTGCCCGCAGCGGAGCACGCTTGGACTGGCTCATCGAATTTGCGGACCGCCTGGCGGAGTTGCTCACGGAACGCTCGTAGGTCACGTCCAGCGAAGTGGTGTACGAGTTGATCTCCGCGTGATCCTGTTTCTGCAGGTTAAGCGGTAAGTGTCGGTGGAATGGGATTGTGCTGCGGTGTGTCGCCGGAGATGACACGCATCCGGGTCTTGGCCAAGACGTCGAGGCCCATGTAGCGGCGAGCCTCGGTCCACTCGTCGGTCTGCTCGGCCAAAACCGCACCAACGAGACGGACGATCGAGGCCCGGTCGGGGAAGATCCCGACTACGTCGGTGCGGCGGATCTCCTTGTGCGTTGGTCCCGCTGGCGGCGGCGCCACCAGGTACGCGCCCGAGCCAGGCACTACAAACGACAGGCCGCTCACGAACGGCGAAGATCACGATCTGCGGCTGGAGTACTAATTGTCAGTGCCTCCTGGTTGTGTGAGCGGCACAGATCGCAGGGTTGGTCACGAGAAGGGCAACGAGCATGAAGGACGAGGAAGGTTTCTGGGGCCTGGTGGAGGCGGCCTGGGCGCCGCTGGGGGTGGACGTCAATCAGGCGCGTCGGGAACTGGCACAGCGGACGCCTGCCCCCGACGAGGACCTTTACGGCAAGCCGCCGTTCGCCGTGGTCGAAGCCGCTCTGCAGGAGTTCCTGAGCAACCTCGGCTCCATCAGCGAGGGGTTGTCGGCGGACGAGCTGACAGACCTCGATCGGGTGGTCGAGGCCAAGCTCCATGACATCGACCGCGCGGACATCCAAGCGGTCACCGACGGTTCCGATGACGGTTTCCTCTATGCGCGCGGCTTCATCGTCGCGCTGGGCCGCGACTTCTACGCCGCGGTGGCCGAGGATCCGAAGAAGGCGGTGCTGGATGCCGAGTGCGAGGAGATGTGTTACTTCTTCGCCCACCTGCACCACGAGCGCTATGGAACTTTCCCGGACACCGGATCGAAAATCTCACGCGAGTCGTGTTCGAACCCGGCCGGCTGGCCTGGCTGACCCACTCAGGCGGGGCCGACTCCGGAGATCTGGTAGCGGGCCACCTCGGCGTCGCGAATCATCACCGTCTGGTCGTCGCTCGGCCCGGAGCCTCGGAAGGCGTCGAGACTCTCCTCGGACTCCCAGCGCTCGTAGACGTTGATCCGATCGGCTTCGACGAGGTCGGCGCCGAGCGCGAAGTCGAGGCAGCCGGCCGAGGCACGCGCCTGCTCGACCACGCTGACACAGCCCCGCAGATAGGCGTCACGAGCACCGGGGTCAACCCTGATCCAACCCGAAATGATGATCACGCCGCCACCGTACGACCCGCCACCGACAGAACCGTCACCGCACAAGATCAAGCCTTGTCCTCGGCCACCGGACCACTGATCCTGCCGAGGAGGGCCACCCCTGGCCGGATGCCGGTCAGGAGCCGGGGCCGAACCGGATCGTGCGCGGTGTCGTGACGAACCTCCTCGGAACCGCGACCTGGCTCGGTGACCGATGGCCACTGTCCCGAGGAACCGTGCAATCGATTTGACTCTCCAGTGACTGGAGGGTTCATGCTGCTGCGGTGAACGACCGCGACCAACTGCTCACCATCGGACAGCTCGCTGACCGTACGGGCCTGTCGGTGCGTACCATCCGCTTCTGGTCCGACATCGATGTCATCCCGCCGACGCGCCGGTCGGCGGGCGGCTTCCGCCTGTACGACATGGAGGCGGTGGCCCGGCTTGACCTGGTGCGAACGCTACGCGAACTGGGGCTGGACCTCGACACCGTCCAGAAGGTCCTTACCAGGCAGTGCACGGTGGCCGATGTCGCGCGGGCACATGTGCGGGCGCTGGACACCCAGATCCGCTCCCTCCATCTGCGCCGGGCAGTGCTGCGGTCGATCGCCCAACAGGAGAGCACGACCGAGGAGATGATGCTCATGCACAAGTTGATCCGCCTGTCCGCTCAGGAACGGCAGCGAATGATCGACGACTTCGTCGACCGTACGTTCGACGGCATCGACCCACAGGCGCCGGGGGCCCACATCGCGGCCTCGATGCGCCAGATCCCGGCAGAGCTGCCGGACGAACCCACCCCGGAACAGGTGGAGGCCTGGCTGGAACTCGCCGAACTCGTGGGTGACGCCGGCTTCCAGGAACGCGTACGCCAGATGGCGGTGGCCGGCGCCACGCCCGGCGACGAGTCCGGGCCGCAGCCGTACGACCCCACTCTGGTCCTCGAGCACGCCGGGAGAGCGGTGGCTGACGGCATCAGCCCCGAGTCGGCCGAGGGCAGGGCGATCCTGGATCGGATCGTGGATCCGGCGCTGCCCGCCGGAGACCGTACCCGGGTGGCCGACCAGGTGGAGACGTTCACCGACCGCCGGGTGGAGCGGTACTGGCAGCTCGTGGGCGTGCTCAACGGCAGGCCGCCGTTTCCGCCCAGTGTCCCTGCCTTCGAATGGTTCATCGCCGCGCTGCGCGTATCCTGACCCGACCCCGGCTTCAGCCGGGCCGCCCCAGGGGGAGGGCTCCGTCCCACCCCCGAGCGGTCGGCGCCGTGGCCACGAGCATCCCGGCTCCGAGGTCCAATCCCGGGCCGGTTCGCCTTCGTAGTCGTGGTGAAAGAACTGGACGACCAATCCCAGGTGGCCCGCCGTCTCAGTCCAAAAGGCCGAGGTACTGGGCAAGGCGACCGTGGACCTGAGTGAGTAGGTCCTCGTCCAGGGTGCCGCTCCGATCTTCCAGCACGGATTTCATCAGGGGCTGCACAGCCGGAACCCGGATCCAGCACTTCTTGACGGCTCCGCCCTGGCCCTTGGCCAACTGAACATCAAAGCGAGTACGTCGTGAGGTAGAGCCAGAGATAGGGCAGGCGAGGACGAACGGCCAGTCGGGGTCACCGTTTGATTCCGTTCCTGTGACCACCACCACAGGGCGCCGTTCGTCATGGACGACCCGATCCTCTTCAGGGATGAGGCGTAGCGACTTGTCGCTGACGAGGTAGACACCGCCAGCCAGGTAGGGACCCGGCACTATTCCTCCAGGAGATGCCGGGTGGCGTCAGTGCGGTGCTCGGCGAACTGGTCGACCTCTTCGACGAGATCGTCGATACCGCCGGGCTCGTCGTCCGGCAGCGGGTTACTCCCGGCCCACCGACGGAGCCTGGCAAGCCCAGAGCCGAGGTCGGGCAGGGGCGGTCCTCCGGCAAGGTCAAGCCGCACCTCATGCCTGTGCTGCTTGATGGCCTCCCGCACTGGAGGCGTCTGACAGGTGAGATCGCGCAACTGTCCTGCCGACCATTGCCCGTAGTCGGCCAGGACCGCGTTCACAATCTCCGCGAACTCGGCATCGATGTCCGTCTGAGGAGCATCCACAAGATGGATGAGACATTCCCGGTGACCGGCGAAAGGATCGGTTGTCTCTTCCACCCGGATGATGCCCGCCTCGCGAAGATCTCGCTCGATCTCGGCGAGGCGCAGACTGTGCGGGCCATGATGGCGCCATCTCCACTCGACGCCCGAGCCGGGAGGAAGTCCGCGCTCGACAGCACGTAGATCGGCGAGGTAGAGAAGTTTTGTGAGCTTGGTGCGGTTGATTCGCACACCACGGGAGCGGGCCATCGCCAGAAGATAGGCAACGGCCGCGGCCGGACCACGAAGGGTCACAGTGGTCGTCACACTGCTCAGTGTAGGTGCGGTGTTGTCTATGACAAGCACTCTCACAAGCCCATCTGATCGAATACATGCCCCATGTTGCCGGGGTCGCGCAATGAGGCTAGACGACATCGCCGCAGCTCGACAGCCAGATGGCTTGATTTGATGGCTGTAACGATTACTCAGATGACCTCAAATTCCTCAATATCCGATCATTCCTTCAAGCTCGCCGCGGAGCGAATTGCCGTATCAGCCGGAAAATGTCCGATAAACCAAGAATCGTCCTTGATGGGGCCGTTCACCTCGTCGATGGGTTCACCAGGTGATGCGGTCCGAGGGCGACGGCTGGTGGAAGGGGAGCGGGATTTGTGCACATCACACCGGCGGGAACCTCGCCCGCTGAGCCCCACGCCTACTCACCCACCACGCCACTCCACGAACGCGCGGTCCGGCAGACCAGCACATTTGGGGGGCTCACAACGCCCTGGCCTTCTTTCGGTCCGCAGTGGACAATCCACACGAGAGGATCTTTCTACATCGTGGAGGATGGAGCATGGCCGCGATCAAATGTGGTCTGCCGGCCATCGGCGCACTCGTCATGCTGGCGGCGGGATGCTCGGCGAGCGGTCCGGCGCCCAGAGCCGAAGACGCCCGGCCGTCGGCCGGCGCGTGCGTCTCCACCGTCACCCGGGACGCGCTGCCCACCTGGGCGAGGACCGGGTTCAGCGATGACGGCTCGGGCGTGCCCCACGTGTTCGGCGAGCACGGCGACATCATCGCCGTGCTGTTCAACTACCCGCTGACGGCCTCCACCGATCCTGAGGTCACGAACAAGATTCTCTGGGTCTCGCGGCTGCTGCAGCAGCCGATGCGGCCGCTGACCATCAAGGCGATGCTGGACGGGACGACGACGTCGGTGGTCCGCGAGATCGACGGAGGCCCCGGGCCTTCGTCGGTCAACCTGCCCAAGGCGGGGTGCTGGCGTCTGACGTTGAACTGGTCCGGACACAGCGACGCCACCACGCTCAGGTTCACCTGACCGGCGAGGGGTGGTGACTTTTCGAAATCACCCACACACCCAAGGTGACACCGTTTAGCCTTTACTTGTGATGGCTACAGTAAAGGTTATGGAGCACGGCAAGAGAACGCGTGCCAGGCGTACCGGGCCGGCGCGCATCTCCAGCAAGAACCAGGTGACCCTGCCCGCGGCGGTCCTGCGCACGCTCGGTCTTCACCCGGGGGACCTGGTGGACATCGCCGAAGAGGGTGGCCAGATCATCATCCGGCGACACCGCAGCCGTCTCGACGGGGTTATCGGCACCATCCCCGGCTTCACCGAGGCCGTGGACGTCGAGACGAGTCGCGAGAGCTGGAGCTGACCGGTGCCGACCGTGATGCTCGACACCAATGTCATCGTCGGCCTGCTCAATCCTGACGACGCGCTGTACGGCCACGCCGGTGACGCGGTCCGCCGCTGGGAGGGCAAGGCGGCCTCGTTCGCCGTCTCCGTGATCACCTGGAGCGAACTGCGGGTCGGTGCGGTCCGCAAGGGTGCCGCGGCCGAGAAGATGCTTGAGGCGTTCCGCGCCGCCGTCATCGACCGGATCGTCGAGGTGGACGAGGCGACGGCCGAGAGCGCGGCCCTGCTCAGAGCCGCGGACCTGACAATCCGGGTACCGGACGCCCTCATCATCGCGACCGCCCGTACGGTGGGGGCCGACGCACTGCTCACCGCGGACCGGAAATTCCCCGGCATCGCCCCGGAACTCGTCGAACCACTACGGCCGAGTTGAACCGTGGCGCGGAATCGCGCGATGTCGGCCTCGCCTGTCCGAGATCCTCTTTCATCGGTGGACAGCGGCGTACCTGCGACACGTCCCGGCCTGGTCGTGTCTCGTCAGCCTGCCTCCAGGGCACCGAGCAGGAAGGCGATGACCGGTCACCCCTCTCCGGCAAGGAAGGCCCCTCCCCCTTTCGAGGTCGACCACTTCTCGGTGAGGCGCCCGGCGGATCATCGCCTCACCGGTCGGCGGTCGACGCTCATCATCGGGCGGTGACCATGGCCGCCACCCGTCAGCCTCAAAACTCGATATTCCGAAATTTCGAATTTATGGTTAAATCGAGGAATGCAATCCATCCTCAGCATGCTCCTGACCACAGTGCTGGCGGCCCCGATGACCGGCGCCGTCGCCGCCCCCGCCGAACTCAAGGACGTTGAGGCCGTACTCGCCTACATCCAGGCCCACCCCGACGACGTCGCGCTGGTGACCCGGGGCATCAGCCACAACGCCGATCGCCTCACCCCTGTGGCGTCGACCACCAAGATCATCCACCTCGCCGCCTACGCCGACGCCGTCCGCAAGGGAAAGGTCAAGCCGGGCGAACGCGTCTCCATGGCCCTGTGGAACGCCTACCACCTGCCCGGCACCGATGGTGGTGCCCACGAAGCGGCGCTCGAACGGCTCAAGCCCGGTGCGAGCGTCACGCTCGACCAGGTCGTCTCCGCCATGATCGAGGAGAGTGACAACGCCGCCGCCGACCTGCTGCGCGACCGCCTCGGCCCCGGCGCGCTGCGCAAGATCGCACAGACCGGCGTCGGTACCATCAACGGCGAGATACTACGCGCCTTCGGCGGCTGCACGCTGCCCGCCGACGTCTGTCTGAAGAACTACGTCAAGGCCGGTACGCAGGTGCGGCCCACGCTCCCCGGCTTCGCCCAGCAGGCTGCCTGGGCCGAAACCGTGACCCGCGTCGAACCTGGCGTGCTGCGCGAAGTGCTCGCCGGACTCAGGAAGGACAAGACGGCGAGCAGGCACCTGGAGTGGCCGATGCGCCAGCCCGGCGCCGACCCCCGCACGCTCCTCATCGGCACCAAGGGTGGCGCGCTGCCCGGCGTCATCAGCGAGGCCATGTACATCGTCCAGCCAGGTGAGAAGCCGCGCGAGACCGTCCTCGCACTGCGGCGACTGCCTGAGGCGACCTGGTTCTCCGGGATGCGCAGCTATGCTCATCAGCAGTTCATTGTGCGGATGGCGACCGATCCCGTCTTCTTCGCGAAAGTCCGCGCAGCGTTGAAGTGAGGCAACCCTGACCAGTGTCGACGACCGGCTCCAGGAGCTCGAGGCGCGGGTCGCCGCCCTCGAGGCCGCGCTCACCGTCCCCAAGCCACCGGCGGCCGGCGACGACACCGGCCTGATCACCTACGGCGGCCAGGCCAGACTCGGCGGCTACCAGTGGCTGTGGGAGGTGGCCCGCAGCCCCGGCTGGTTGCTTCAGCAGCCGACCGGGCCGTTGGCCGCGGTGCTGGCCGCCGCCGGGCATCCGGCGCGCTTCGAGATCCTGCAGTTGCTGGTCGTCGGGCCCAAGCCGGTCGCCGACCTGCAGGCCGAGCTGGCCCTCGCCTCCCCCGGCCAGCTGTACCACCACCTCAAGACGCTGGCCTCGGCCGGGCTGGTCGAGCAGCCCGAGCGGGGAGTCTACCGGGTACCGTCACATGCGATCTTCCCCGTGCTGGCCCTGGCCGCCGCCGCGATCGACGTGGCCGAGCGCTCCGGCGCTCCGGTGAAACCTCACGATCTTCCTGGCTGAGGTTCAGCGGGTGCGCGAGATCCACCCCGCCGACACTTCCGCTGCGACGGACACTCAGCGGAAGTGCCCCATCCGCGGACCTTTCCAGCCGTGACGTCCGATGACCGGCATGCCCAGGCCTGTGGGCTCGCTGTGTTGGCGGGCGAACTGCCGCATGGTGATTCTCGAAGAGCGGTGGCTCCGACACGAAAAAAGAGAAAGGGCTACAACCATTCGCCCGGCAAGTCGCGTTGGGAACGGGCGAGAGGAGCTCACTTTGAATCACCACGACGGCTTCCGCGAGTTCGTGCTCGCCCGCCAGCAGGCGCTGATGCGGACCGCCTACCTGCTCACGGGAGACGCCCACCTCGCCGAGGACCTGCTGCAGAGCGTCCTGATCAAGATCGCGGGGCAGTGGCCCAAGCTGTCCAGGGGCGGCAGTCCGGAGGCGTACACGCGCAAGGCGCTGGTCAACCAGTACATCTCCTGGCGGCGCCGGCCGCGCCTTGAGTTACCCAGCGCCGACCCGCCGGACCGCGGCGCCTCCTACGACGAGGCCGCACTCGACCGGATCGTGCTGCGCCGGGCGCTGGCCAAGCTGACCCCCAAGCAGCGTGCCGTGATCGTGCTGCGCTTCTGGGAGGACCTCACCGAGCCGCAGACCGCCGAGGCGCTCGGCTGCTCGGTGGGCACGGTCAAGAGCCAGGCCCATCACGCGCTGACCCGCCTGCGCACGCTCACGCCCGAGTTGACGCACCTGCTGTCCGATTCCGAGATCAGGGAGGTGGCCCAGTGAAGAGGCTGCGTGAAACGCTGGACGACATCGCCAATGAGGCCCCCCTGGTGGACCTGGCCGACCTGGCCGACCTGGCCGTCGCCGGCCACCGGCGCAGGCGGCGTACCACCCTGACGCTGGCCGCCCTCGCGGCGGTCGCGGTGCTCGGCGCGGCGACGGCGGCCGTGGCGCTGCCCGGGTCGCGCGGCGGCGACACGGCCACGCCGCGGAGCGTGGAGGCGGTGCCCGATCTGCCCGACGGCAGGACAGGGGCGCTCAGCCACGCGTACCAGACGCAGTGCAAGGTCGACGCGGAGCGGCTGCTGCCACCCGACTGCAGCGCCATCGAGTGGCGGGTGGTCACCCGCACCGGCACGACCTACCGGGTGCCGCAGGCGCTCGTCAGGAACACCAAGGATCGACCCGTACCTGTCGCGATCAGCCGGGACGGGCGCATGTTCGCCTACTACAGCCGTCAGGCCCAGGCGCACGTGGTCCGCGACCTGGTGAGCGGCTCCGAGGTGACCTCCTCCGTCACGGTGAAGGAGGAACGGATCGGGGTGGGATCCATGCTCGTCCTCTCCGACGACGGCCGCTATGTGATCTTCGACCCTCGGGAGGGGAGCAAGGATCCCGGGCTGCTGATCGACATGCGGACCGGCAAGACGGTGTCGGTGCCCGGCAAGTTCGAGGCGATCAGCATCAAGGACGGCGTCGCCGCGCTGGTCCGGTACGTCAAGACCGACCTGTGGCTGATGCCCGTCACCGGCGGAGGCACGCCGGTGCGCTTCGACGGCGCGTTCATCATGTTCAGCGAGCTCTCTCCGGACGGCCGCACGGTGGCCGCCTTCGAGTGGCGGAAAGACGGGAGGCACACGTTCACCCTGCTCGACGCCAAGACCGGGCGGACCCTGCGGAAGGTCGCCATCCGCGGCCTGCCGAAGGACGGTGGCGTCTCCAACACCGCTCTCTGGCGGAGCGGCTCCGAGGTCACGATCGTCTACTGGGACAGGAAGTCCCCAGGCACCTACGCGGTCGACGTCAACACCGGACAGGCCCGGCAACTGGCCCGCTACCCCGGCAACTTCGCGCACCTGACCCTGCCTGGAGTCGTGAACAACCAATAGCCACTCAGGATGGGGCGGTCGGCTTCGAGCAGTTCCTCACCGAGACCCGCGTCAAGCCGGTGGAATCGGCGCCGGAAATCGAGGTTCCGCTGGCAGACTCGGCTTCGTGCAGGTAACGCTGGTCCAGGGGGACATCACCGCGCAGCAGGTCGACGCCGTCGTCAACGCCGCCAACTCCTCGCTGCTGGGAGGCGGCGGGGTCGACGGGGCCATCCACCGGCGCGGCGGCCCCGCGATCCTGGCCGCCTGCCGCGAGCTGCGCGCCTCGCACTACGGCAAGGGGCTGCCGACCGGTCAGGCCGTGGCCACCGTCGCGGGCGACCTGCCGGCCCGGTGGGTCATCCACACCGTCGGCCCCGTCTTCTCTCCCGCCGAGGACCGCTCGCACCTGCTGGCCTCCTGCTACCGCGAGTCGCTCCGGGTCGCCGACGAACTGGGCGCGACCAGCGTCGCGTTCCCCGCGATATCCACCGGGATCTACCGCTGGCCCATCGACGACGCCGCCCGCATCGCGCTCGGCACCGTACGCAGCGCACCGACACAGGTCACGGACCTGCGGTTCGTACTGTTCACCCCGGACGCCTACGCCGTCTTCGAAAGGACGCTCGGCGCCGGGTGAGGGGGGGCGAACCACTGACACAGAGGCCGCCGTGCCTGCCTCTCCAATGCACCGGTCGCCTGAGCCCGCCGGCGCCTCCCAGCCCTGACGAACCCTCAGGTGCCGTGAGGGTCCCGGGGCCGGGCGTCGAGCACGCGGACCATGAGCCGTTCGCGGACGCCGGGGTCGTTGGTGTGCGGCTCGGACTCGCCGGTGGCCTCGAAGCCCAGGCGCCGGTACAGCCGGGCCGCCTCGTCGTTGCCGTCCACGACCCACAGCTCGACCCTCTGATGCCCGCGCTCGGCGGCCCACGCGACGACTTCCTCGACGAGCAGGGCACCGACCCCGGCGCCTCGCGCGGCCGGATCGACCCACATGCCGTACACCTCGACCGCCCCACCCCGGCCTTCGGGCACCCAGCCGCCGGCGACCCCGGCCACCCGGCCCTCAACGACCGCGACCGCCTTCACTCCGCGCTCCGGCAGCATCCCGGCACGCCACCGCGCCTCGTCGTACGCCTGTTCCCGCCCGAGCGAGGAGGAGAAGGCCTCCGGTGCGTCCGCCAGTGCCGCGAGCCGGACATCACGGAACGTCCTCCAGTCCTCGGTCGTCAGGCGGCGGACCTCGGCCGGGCCCATCTGGAATCCATCTCGGTGCCCGGTCAGGGCCAGCTCGCCGACGACCTGATCGCCGCTCTTCTCGCCGGTCGGGCGAAAGCCGAGCCGGAGGTAGAAGCGCTCGGGCCCGTGCTCTCCCGGAGCCCAGGTAACCGTCGCGCGGGTCTGCCCACGTCTGCGGACCTCCGCGCACACGGACTCCACCGCGAAGCGGCCATATCCCCGACCCTGCTGATCGGCGGCGATGTTCAGCCGCCAGATTCCACAGCGGGGCGTGTCATCCGGGTCGTCCGGGTTGAAACGGACCATGAAGAAGCCCATGACGAAGCCCACCAGCTGCTCGCCGTCGAAGATCAGTCGAGGCCAGGCGATCTCCGGCTGCGCGTACGCCTCGGCGAGTGACCACGCGACCGGGTCCACGAACTCCTCCTGGTCGGGTCGCACCTTCAGCCGGCACGCGGCCTCGACGTTGTCCGCGGTGACCTTCTCCAGGCGAAGCGACGAAGACATGCTGACAACCTACAGATCGTCTCCGAGAACTCAACGGGATAAATGCCGCCTGCCCGGTCAGGCTCCTGGGCGCGGATGGTTCATCCAGGTCCCTGGGATCTGGATGTCGTAAGAGGGAACCCGGTACTGCCCCGCAGCGGTCTCGCTCATGGCGGCTTCGGCGGTGATGGGCGAAACCCTTCGCGCCAGGGCAGTGGCGGCACAAACCGCCTCGTCATCGCGTCCAGGCTGGTCAGAGACACCTCCTCGGGACTGCTGCCCCCTTACTCCGGCAAGACCTCGGTAATCCTTTCCTGGACGCAAACGATCAAAAGGTGGCAATGTTTGGGCAAAGGGGGGCGATGTGCGGGTTGAGGACTTGTCCGACGCGGAGCGCCGGGTGTGGGAGGCGTTTCCACTCGGGGAGGAGGTCGACTTCAGCACCGGGAAGCCGGAGGAGGACGACCCGGCGGCAGGGGCGGCCTGGGGCGAGGGGCGGACGGTCCGGGCCAGGGTGATCGCCGCCCTGCTGATGAGCGAGGAGCCGCCCCGGTCACACCGGATCCCGGCGCTCCGGATCAAGGGTGCCCGGATCACCGAGTGGGTGAACCTGGCCTACTCCACCCTCCGCCACTCCGCCCGGTTCCTGTCCTGCTTCTTCGCGGAGAAACCCAGCCTGCACTGGGCGCGCTGCCCGCAGCTGAGCTTCAACGGCTCCCACCTGCCGGGCCTGTACGCCTCCAACGCGCAGATCGACGGGCATCTGCTGCTGGAGGGATGCGTGCTCACCGGCCCGGTGGAACTGCGCGGAGCCCAGCTCGCCGGAAGCCTCACGCTGAGCCACGCGCGGAGCCTGGACATCGACTGCGACCGGCTCCAGGCGGGGCGGGGCATCGCCGCGATCGGGCTCGGCGCCACGGACCAGGTCAGCTTCTCCAACGTCAAGGTGAGCGGCACCGTGATTCTGGATCATGCCCGCCTGGCGGCCTCCGGCCGGAGCGCGCTGAACATGGACGGGCTGATCGCCGACGGGAGCGTCTTCTGCCGGTGGATGACGGTCACCGGGATGGTCAGCCTGCGCAACGCCCGGGTGACCGGGCCGTTCGGCTTCACCGGGACCACGATCGACCATCCCGGTCAGATGGTCTTCCGGGGTTCCAGGATCACCGCCGAGGGCGGGCTGTACCTGGGCGCCGGGTTCACCGCGACGGGCACCGTACGACTGGCCAACTCGCGGATCGACCGGGAGCTCAGCCTGAGCGGCGCCCACCTGACCTGTCCCGGCGGTGACGCGCTCCAGGCCGCGGAGCTGCAGGTCGAGGGGAGCTTCGACGCGGACGAGCTCAGCGCCGAGGGGCGGGTGGATCTCTCCCAGGCGCGCGTCTCGGGGTCGCTGAACCTGACCGGCACGAGCCTGTCCGCGCCCGGCGGGGTCGTGCTCGATGCCGACGGGGTGAGTGTCGGCGGCGGGCTGTCGTGCACCAAGGGGTTCCGGGCCGAGGGCGCGGTCCGTCTCGCCGACGCGCGCATCGGGACGTTCGCCGATTTCAGCGGTGCCCGGCTGAGCAACCCCGGCGGCCAGGCGCTCGATCTCGCCGGGGCGAGCGTCGGCGCCGGCCTGGAGTGCGGGCGCGGCTTCGTCGTGGAAGGCGAGCTCACCCTGATCGGGACCCGGATCGACCGGTATCTGAACCTCCACGACGCGACCCTGTCCGCGCCGGGCGGCCATGCCCTGGCCGCCCGGCAACTCCAGACCCGCGAGCTGGACCTGCGCCCCCAGCGGACGCCCGAGGGCGAGGTCGACCTGCGGCACGCCCAGATCGGGGTCATCCGCGACGACCCCGCGACCTGGTCGCCGCGCCGCCAGGACGGTCTCACCTACGAGGCCCTGGAACCGAGGCTGCCCGCCGCCCGGCGCCTGGCCTGGCTGCGGGACGACCCCGACGGATACGTGCCGCAGCCGTACGAGCAGCTCGCCGCCACCTACCGGCGACTGGGTCAGGACGTCGACGCCCGTACCGTGCTGCTGGTCAAGCAGCGGCGGCAGCGCGCCGCGCTCCCGTGGCACGCGCGGGTCTGGGGATGGCTGCAGGACGTCACGGTCGGGTACGGCTACCGTCCGGTCCGTGCCGCCCTGTGGTTTCTGGCCCTGCTCGTCACCGGCGCCGTCGTGTTCGCCGTGCACAACCCGCCCCGCGCGGAACCCGGCAAGGGTCCCGTTTTCAACGCGCTGTTCTACGCGCTGGATCTGCTGCTCCCGGTGATCGACTTCGGGCAGGAGAAGGCGTACCAGCCCGTCGGCGCCGGCCAGTGGGTCGCCTACGGGCTGGTGATCGCGGGCTGGGTGCTGGTCACCACCATCGCCACCGGCATCACCCGCACCCTGTCCCGCCACTGACCGCTCAGGCCGAGGTCTCTCGTCCGCCATGGCGGCGATACCGCACGAGGACGAAGACGCAGGCCAGCCCGATGATTATCTCCAGCGCGGCCGCGAGCACCAGCCCGCTCGCCGGTATCCCGTCCAGCGCGATGCTCAGCAGGCGGGACAGACCGTAAGCGAGGTAGGTCGCGGCACCGACGACCGTGGCGGTGAAGGCCAGCCGTGCGACGAACGCGCCGAGCATGATCAGCACACCGGCCGCCAGCAGTGCGCCGCCCGCAGCCCGGGTCTCGCTGAGCAGGCCGGCGTCGCTCCCGAGTTCGATGCCGTTGGTGCCGTGGAAGGCCGCGGGCGCGAACAGTGTCGCCGCGCCGATCCCGATCGCCACCACACCGGACACGAGCAGGACGAGTCTCAGCGGTCTCGCGTTCCGCATCTTCACCGCTCCCTCCGGCAGGTACGGCGGGCTCGTCATCTCCACGCCCCGGAGGCGGCGGCCGTACGGCAGAAGTCGGTGAAGTCGCGGGGCTCGCGGCCGAGTGCCTCGCGCACGCCGTGGGCCGGCGAGGCGTTGCGTCCGTCGAACACCTCTTTGCACAGGTCCGTGAGCAGGTCGGCGTAGCCGAGCCCGACGCTCTGCTCCAGGGCGGCGTGAAACACCTCCGGGGAGACGGCGACGTACTCGACCTGCCGGTCCGCGGCCTTCGCGATCTCGGCCGCGGCCTCGTGGAAGGTCAGCAGGCGCGGCCCGGTGAGCTCGTAGAGCCGGCCGGAGTGACGGTCGTCGGTGAGGGCGGCGACCGCGACGTCGGCGATGTCGTCGACGTCGACGAACGGTTCCGCGACCTCGCCGGCCGGCAGCGCGATCACACCGCCGAGCACCGAATCCCGTAGGTGGCCCTCGCTGAAGTTCTGCGAGAACCAGCTCGTCCGGATGAGCGTGTGGCTCAGGCCGGACTCGCTGACGATCCGCTCGCAGCGCTGCGCGTTGAGCTCGCCCCGGCCGGAGAGCAGCACCAGCCGCTGGACGCCCGCGTCGGCCGCGCACGCGGTCAGCTCCTCGATCGCGGCCGGGGCGCCGGGCGCCGCAAGGTCGGGGAAGTAGGAGATGTAGACGGCTTCGGCGCCGCGCAGCGCCTGGGGCCAGGTGCCGGGCCGTTCCCAGTCGAAGGGCGGGTCGAGGTGGCGCGAGCCGCCCCTGACCGGGTGGCCGCGCTCGGCGAGCCGTTGCACGATGCGCCGGCCGGTCTTGCCGGTCGAGCCGATGACGAGGGTATGGGGTCGCCGCATGCTCCGGATGCTCCTTTGGTTGCTGGTGAGTCCAGTTTTGTGCGGCACTTCTGGACTAACAATAGAAAAAAGTCCGTCCTTCTTTGCTGTTCGTCCATCCTTGTGGACGGTTGGTCGAGGGCGGTGACACCATGACGGCTATGCCGAGTGCCCCTCGCCCGTTCCCGGCTCCCGCCGACCTGCTGGGTGAGACCCTGCACCTGCTCCGGCTGACCGGCACCCTCTACTGCCGTGCCGAACTCACCGCGCCGTGGGGGGTCGACGTACCGGCGCTCGACGGGTCGATGACGTTGCTGGTCGTCACCGCGGGCCACTGCCGGCTGGAGATCGACGGAGCCGAGCCACGCCTGCTCCGGCAGGGCAGCCTCACCCTGATCCCGCACGGCACCCCGCACCGGCTGCGGAGCGGTCCCGACGCCGACACCGAACCGCTCTTCGACATACCGGTCGAGCAGGTCAGCGAGTGTTACGAGATCATGCGCCACGGTGGCGGCGGGGATTGCACGCACGCCACCTACGGTGTCGTGCGCTTCGACCATGTGGCGGCCCAGCGCCTCGTCTCACAGCTTCCCGAGGTGCTGCACATCGACGCCTGGGACGACGACGCCAACTGGCTCAACAGCACGCTCCAGTTCATCTCCCGCGAGGCTCTCGCCCTGCGACCGGGCGGGGAGACCGTCATCACCCGGCTCGCCGACATCCTCGTCATCCAGGCGATCCGTTCCTGGCTCGACTCGGCGCCCGAGGCGAATCAGGGCTGGCTGGCCGCCCTGCGCGACGAGCAGGTGGGGCGGGCGCTCGCGTTGATCCACCGCGCGCCCGAACGGCAGTGGAGCGTCGCCTCGCTCGCGCAGGAGGTCGGCATGTCGCGCTCGGCCTTCTCGGCGCGCTTCACCGACCTGGTCGGCGAGCCCGCCATGCGCTATCTCGCCCACTGGCGCATGCAGTTGGCCCGCATGCACCTTCGGCAGACATCGGAGCCGCTCTCGGTGGTCGCCCGCCGCTTCGGCTACCGGTCCGAGGCGGCGTTCTGCCGCGCGTTCAAACGGACCTTCGGCGTACCGCCGGGGAACGCCCGCCAGGCGGCGGAGGACGCGAGCCTGACGGCGCGGTGGTGGGAGAGCGCTTCAGCGCGCTGATCCACCGCAACCGGACCGGTGATCTCCGGCCCTCTTGCGCGGTACAAGAAGACAGAACGTGAACGGTCACGGGAAGGGCGCCATTCCGTGGCGGGAAAGTCCGCATGACTCCAGCGTCCAATGGTGACACATCAGCTCCGTTGACGCCTTTGACTGCAGGATTCAGGTGAGAAAAACTCCAGCGTAACCGGCCGAAAACCATACGAGGACCGGCCGTTCCCTGGCCGCGTTACCGCCCACTGAGGCCTACCCGACGGCTCCACCCGTGGGTCTCCTCGTTTCAGCCGGTGCGACGGCCGGCCGGAGCGTTCATATCGCGGGCCGAGGGCTGTAATTAATGGTCATCACAAAGTCCTATCGAAAAGAATCGGGTGCGTGTCAAGTGAAAAAGTGCGACTTAATCTGGACATCTTGGCTCGGGAAGGCAGGGCGGCGTGGGCGTGGCCTCGTATTCAGGGTGGAATCCGCGCGAGTTGCGCGGCGGACGCGGGATTGTCATCCGTGTCGTGGCTGATGTGGTGGGTGAGGTGGCACCCGAGGAGTTGCCTCTGATCAGAGCTCTGAATTCGGTCGGCTACGCGGACGCGGTGCGCCGCCTGCGGCGTGCGCGGTCGCGGAAGGAGCCGCTGGGCTTCGGGCTTGAGGAGGTCACGGCCCTGGTCACCGCGGTGGTCTGGATCGCCGTGGACGAGGTGCTACGCGAGTCGGTGAACGGAGTGCGGCAGCGGGTGGCGAACCGCCTGCGGACCCTGCTGCGCAGGCCGGCCCCCGAACCGGTGGTCCTGCCGCTGACCCGGGAGCAGCTGGCCTCGGTGCACGCTCGGGTGCGGGAGCTGTCGGTCGAGGCGGGACTGGCCGAGGAGCGCGCCGGTCAGATCGCCGACAGCGTCGTCGCCCGGCTCGCTCTGGAGCTTCCTCCGAACACGGCGCCTCCGGAGGTGACGGAGGGGTGACGGAGGGGTGACGGCGATGGCCGGGAATGACCGCGTGACCGACGCGGATCTGGCCACCTCCGGTACGACACTGCGTTTCGCGTTGCTGATCCTGCTCCTGCTGGCCAGTACGGCTTCGATGATCGGTGACACCATCCTGCCGGTCATGGTGACAAGTCCCGGTGCCGGCTTCGGGATATGCATGCTGGCGGCGGGGATCGCCTCCCAGGCCCCGGCGACAGCGGTGTTGAAGGTCCTCCTTACACAAGATGAGGCGCTTCAGATCTGTTATGCCCGGTTCGGGGCCGACACGACACCCTGGTGGCGTCCCACGGCCGCGGCGGCCGCCGTGGTGCTGGCCGCCGCAGTGCTGTACCTCGTCCTGCCCGCCTGGAAGTCACGGCGTGGCCGGGGGATACCGGTCGGGGAAGGCCCCGAGGACGAGCTCGGGCGACTGCTGTCGGAGCTGGCGGCCCGCGCGGATGTGAAGGGTGTGCGGTTCACGGTGGATCCGGCCGTCGCGACGACCGGCGCGGTGGCCTTCGGGCGTCCCGGTCGCTACGTCGTGCGCCTGCACGGTGGGCTGCTGGCGCGCAGGTACGCGGACCCCGCCGGATTCGAGGCCGTGGTGTTGCACGAGCTGGCGCACGTACGGAGCGGCGATGTCCGCCTGGCGTACGCGACGACCGCGCTGTGGCGCGCCTTCCTGGTGGGGGTGCTTCTCCCTTATGTCGCGTTGAAGGCGTCATTCCTGTTCACCGCGTTCACCTCCGGCGGCGGGTCGGTGCACTGGCAGGGTGCTGTCCCCTTCCTGTCGCGTGCGCTGATCCTGGCGCTCCTGCTGACGCTCCTGCTGACCCTCGCGCGCGCCGATCTGCTCAGGAACCGGGAGCTGTACGCCGACCTGGCCGCCGTACGGTGGGGTGCGTCGAAGTCGGTGTGGTCGAGGTACGACGACGGCCGCGCGCGCGGGCGCCGATGGATGATCGGAGACCTGTGGCGGACGCATCCGAGCTGGGAGCGGCGCAGGCGTTCGCTGAACGATCCCACCGCGTTGTCGGGTTCACTGGCCCTGCCGATGCTGCTGACCGGGATCGCCGCGCTGCTCACCACGACCACGCTGTCACCGATCCTGCCGGACCCGGCGATGGCGACGGTGGGCGTTCTCGTCGTCGCGGGTGTCGTCGCGGGCATCGTCGTCATGGCGTCGGGGCTGGCGGCGGCCCGTGCCGTGGCCGCCGGGCGGCGGCTGCCTTCGGGAGTGCGGGCCGGAGTGTGGTTCGGGATCGGGCTGCTCGTCGCCGCCCTGGTACTGCAGCAGACCAACCTGCGTAGCTGGCTGCCGGAGGCGCCCGAGGTCCTGCTCGTCCTGCCGGTCGCGGCGGTGGTGACCTGCTGGTGGAGTACGGAATGCGTGGGGCTGTGGGTCAGAACCCGAACCGCCGATCGCCCGTTCCGGCCCGTGTTGCTGACGGCGACGGTCGCGACATGGGTCGTCACGGCCGCCTGGCTGTCGTGGTGGCACAGCTACGGTTCCCTACTGCTACTGGGTGAGCCGTTCTCGCCGGCGGTGTTCCTCGACTGGCTGCGGTCCTTCGGCGGACCCGCCGAACCCGGTGGCGTGGTGCTGTCCGCGGTGTCCGAGGTGTTCCCACATCTCATCACTGTGGCCTTCGATCCCCTGTGGCGGGCATGCGCCGGGGTGCTGTTGTTCTACCCGCTGCTTGCTCTGGTCTGGCGTCCGGATCCGTTGACCGATCGTCCCTCGGTGTTGCGGCTGCTGTGGGCGGCGGTGGCGGGAGCGGCGGCCGGTTGGGGGGTGATGATCGCCGCCATGGCCTACATGCACTCCTGGCAGCCGCCTTCGCTCACCGGGGCGGCGCAGTACACGACGGTCTACCTGTGGTTGCTGTTCACCGCCCTGATGACGAGTGTCGTCGTGGCCGCGGCACTGGTGAGCTGGACCGCGCGCCGTTACCGGATGGTCACGGGTCTGATCGCGGGGGGCCTGGCGTCGCCGGTGGCTCTGGGCGGTGCGCTGATCATCGGGTCCTACGACGGGTGCCTGGGGTCGTTGAACACGTTGTCGTCCTCCTGTTCCTGGAATCCCGCCCCGATCTGGGATGTACTCAAGGTCGATGTGCCGTTACTGATCGGCATGACCATGCCTGCGGCGGCGGTGACGGTTCTGGTCTTCGGGCTCTGGAAGAACCGGTTTCGTGGCGGATGGTGGATGACCAGGGGTGGCGGAGGGCTGGGGGCGCGGCGGATGGCGGTCGCCTCGCTGTCGGTGGCGGTGTTCTTCCTGGTGTTCTTCTTCGGCACGTGGGCGGGCCCTGCCGGGGGGCTTCCTTCGACCGTTCGCACTTTCACAGCCGAGGACTTTCTGGATCAGGTCCCGCCCTTCGTGGAATCCGCCGAGTTAAGGAGGGAGCAGAGGCGCGCGTGGGTCGCCGGTGGCATGGATCTGTTCCGCGGGCTGGTGAGGGATTTCGGCTCCGTCGATGAGGCCATGGGTGCCCAGGGGTTTGGGCAGCCCGAGCGGATCGTCATGGCGCTGAGGACGCTCATCGCCGGAGTCGAGCGGGCCGGGCGGTATTTTCCTGTTCCCGACGCGGCAGAGCAGCGGGTCTGGGCCGAGGTGCTGGCGGGCATGGAGCGGGAGGCGACCGGGGCGCTGAACGCTCTGGACCGCGAGGATCAGGCTGCTTTCGGGGAGTCGATGAAGCGGTTGAAGGCATCCATGGAGCAGATGGTGGATCTCGCCGAACGGCTGGCGACGACGGCACCGGGATGACGGGATGGGTTCCGCCCGATTCAGGGCGCCGGGAGTTCTAAGCTGTCCGATCATGCGCTTTCTCCCGTCCCGCGCCGGTTCCCGGCGACCTCTCCGAGGCTGGGCCCTGCTGTCCGCCGTGTGTCTTGCCGTCCTGCCCGCCGGAGTCGCGCAGGCCGCCGCCCCCAAACCCTCGTTGCTCAAGTCCGGCAGGCTGGCGGCCACCTCGTGCCCGGAGCCGCCGCTCATCGACAGAGGCGTTCCGCAGCCGGGCGAGTACCTCACCGCGGTCATGAAGTGTCTGAACACCTCGTGGTCCGCCCACTTCGCTCGGGCCGGGCTGCGGTTCCGCACGCCCACGGTCCGCCTCTACTCCGAGCCCGCGCGGCGCGTCTGCGGAATACCCTGGCCCCAGGGCGCGGACGCCTTCTACTGCACAAAACGGGCCACGCTGGTGTTCCCGCTCACCGGTGCCTGGATCGAGGATCGGACCGACCTGTACCCCTTCAAGGTGGCGGCCCACGAGTACGGCCACCACCTGCAGAGCCTCACCGGCGTCTGGGACCGCTACGAGAGGCGCGCCCACGCCGACCTCCCCCGCCAGTCCGAACTCCGCCGCCGCTACGAGCTCCAGGCCGACTGCCTGTCGGGGGTGTTCCTGGGCAGCGTACGGGACTCGCTGCCGCGTACCGAGCAGGACTGGAAGGCACTGTCCGAGACGCTCCGCGCCAGCGGTGACGAGGGTGAGCGCCACACCCACGGCAGCGGTGCCAACCGGGTCCGCTGGTTCGAACGTGGCTACCGCGCCCTCTCCCCCGCCGCCTGCGACACCTGGACCGCCGCCCCGTCCCGGGTGTCCTGACCCGCGGGGGCCGGCGCAGACCGATGGCCGCTACGGTTTCAGTTCCAGGACCAGGTTGAACGGGGTGGCGGTCGCCTGGCGGGGCCGGGTGAAACCCGCCTGCCGGGCCACCTCGAAGAGTCGTTCCCGCCCGGCCTGCGCGCCCAGGGCCTCGGTGCCGCCCTGGGCGAGCGCGTTGGGTACGCAGATGGTGGCCGAGGCGTTGAAGAAGAGCCGGCCCACCGGGTTGAGGTCATCCGGCAGCCGCCCGTGCGCGAACGGCTCGACCAGCAGCACGGTGCCGTCGGGTGCCAGGGTGGAGTGCACGTGCCGTAGCGCGGCAACGGGGTCGCCCATGTCGTGCAGGCAGTCGAACAGGCAGACCAGGTCGTAGCCGGCCCCCGGATAGTCGTCGGCGTAGGCCGTCTCGAAACTCACCCGGTCCGTGACCCCGGCCTGCAGTGCCAGCTCGCGGGCCCGCACGATCGAGGGCACGTGCGCGTCGAAGCCGGTGAAGCGCGAGTTCGGGTACGCCTCCGCCAGCACGATGGTCGAGGCGCCGTGCCCGCAGCCGACGTCGGCCACCAGGGCCCCGGCGGTCAGTTTCCCCTCGACGCCCGAGAGTGCGGGAATCCAGCTGTCTCGCAGGTGGGCGGCGTATCCGGGGCGGAAGAACCGCTCGGTGCCGTTGAACAGCGCCCGGTCGTGATCGGGCCAGGCCAGGCTCCTGGCACCCCGGTAGGCCTCCGCGATCCCGGCCTCGTCGCGGTAGACGGAGGAGATCAGTTCGGCGAGCCCGGTCATGAACACCGGGCTGGTCTCGTCGGCGAACACCGTCGCCTGCTCGTCGGTCAGCGTGTAGGAACCGTCCTGGTAGCGGACGTATCCGGCACATGCCTGGGCCGCGAGCCATTCGGCGACGAGCCGCTCGTTGGTGCCGGTGCGCCAGGCCAGGTCACCGGGGCTGAGCGGGCCCGCCCCCACCATCGCCTTCCACAGGCCCAGCCGGTCTCCGAGCACGACCGTCGCCGCTCCGAAGGCACCCCCCAGGTCGAGCACGACCTGGTCCACGAGCCTCTGCAGCCCGGCCTCGTCCATCGGAGCCTTCCCCATCGGTCCGTGTGATCGCCCGCGGGACTCAGGGCGAACTCCGTACGGGCTCTTCGAGTCCGCCCACCACGCGGGAGAGGTCGGCGAATCCCCGCGCGACCACCGTTCCCATCGTAGTTCCGGCCTTTCGCGCCTCCCGGAAACGGATGTTCAACGTCGCGCAACGGCTCCTTCGGCCTCGGATCAAAACGTCCGGCATCAAAACGGGATCAAAAGCGTCCGCTGTGCTGGCCGTTGTCCGATGCCTGCGGCAGGTCGGCCCGGAAAGGACGGAAGTGATGTGGCTCAGCGGGCAGATTCCCCACCGGCTGCCCGTGCTGGAGGGAAGGTCCGGCTCGATGCCTGCCCGCGGGGGCGGCCGGACGGCGACCGTACCGGTCCTCGGGGTCGGAATCGTTCCGGCCCAGGCGCTCCATCAGCGGCGACACCAGCCGCAGCGCCGGCGGCGTGAGCGCGAGCAGCACCGCCACCACCACGCCTGCGGCGAGGATCACACCGGCGAGCACGTCGTGCGGGTAGTGGACCCCCACCATCACCCGGAGCAGCGCCGCCACCGCGGCCAGCGGCAGGGTCACCGCGGCGAGGCGGGGACGGAGCAGGGCCAGCCCGACCGCGAGTCCGGCGGCCAGGGTGGCGTGGTTGCTGGGAAACGACCAGTCCCCCACCTCCGGGCACTCCGCGATCGCCGCCGCGGCTCCCGGTACCACCCGGCAGGGGCGTTCCTCGATCACCATCAGCTTCACCGTCTCGCTGATCGCATAGGCGGCGACGGTGCCCACGCCGATCATGACGGTTCCGGCGACACCGGGTACGTCCCCTCGGCGCAGGGCGGTCCACCACACCAGGACGAGGATCAGCCCGAGGAGCACGAGGGTGCCGTCGGTGGCTATCTCCATCGCCGTGCTCGCCCACGAGGGCGCGTTCGCCACCGCCTCGGTCACCGATCGGTACCCGGAGGCCGAGGCGCCTTCCACGACCTTCGCCGGACCGGCCCCGCCCGTGCCCTCCGGCGAAAGCCAGGCAACGACACCGGCACCCACGCCCAGCGACACGGTCGCGCCCAGCAGCCGATTGCGAAGATTGTTCCCAGCGTCAGTCTTCATAGCGGTTGATCATAAGAAGGACCGTGGGATAACACCTAAATGAACAGTGATCAAACCTGAGATGAATCTCAGTTCGGCCGGTACCGCCGCCGTCACCTCACCGGATCGGCGATCACCGCGAGCAGCGGCACCGGCTCCTCGGCCGGGCCTCGGCGACTCACCGAGCGGCGGACCCCTGGGCGGTGCCGGCAACCGGCAGTGCTCGCTCGGAGACACTGCCAAGCGGACTCCACCCGGGACGCGACCTGCCGCTGACACCCGCACAACGCTTCCGCACGGCTCCGTCGTGTTCGAGCCGGCGTGACACGTCCGGTGAATCCCGTCCGCCAGGCCGGCTCGAATGCCCATCCCGCGCTCGCGCCGTCCGCTACGCGGCGGAGCCCGGGTCCGCCACACGGCGGACGGCCGGTCATCCGCGTCCCGTACCGGCAGAGTGGCCGACGGGCGGGCGACCTCGGTAGTCTGCCGTGCATGCCTGGTAGGACAAATGGTCTCGCGAGGATCAGGCTGGTCATCGCGGACGACCAGGCCATGATCCGCACCGGGCTCCGGTTCGTCGCGGAGACCGCCGCGGACATCGAGGTCGTCGGGGAGGCCACCGACGGGCTGGAGGCCCTCTCCGTAGCCCGGCGACTGCGACCGGACGTGCTGCTGATGGACATCGCGATGCCCCGGCTGGACGGTCTGGGCGCCGCCCGGCGGCTGCTCGCGGACCCGCATCCGCCCAGGATCGTCATGCTGACCACCTTCGGCACCGACGAGAACCTGCACGCCTCGCTCCGTGCCGGAGTGAACGGCTTCCTGCTCAAGACCTCGCCCCCCGAGCAGCTCATCGAGGCGGTACGGGTGGTGGCGGCCGGCGACGCGCTCATCGACCCGGCGGCCACCACGCGGGTGATCGCATCGTTCGCCGCACGCCACGAGCCGGTCGCGCCGCCCGAGCTGGCCACCCTCACCCCGCGTGAGCTGGAGGTGCTGCGCCTGCTCGCCCGAGGGCTGTCCAACATCGAAATCGCGCGGGAGTTCCAGATAGGCGACGCGACCATCAGGACCCACGTCGCCCGGCTGCTGCACAAACTCGGCCTGCGCAACCGGATCCAGGCCGTCGTGTTCGCCTACGAGGCCGGGGTCGTGCGACCCGGGCAGCAGGGCCTGCCGTGCTGAGGAGACTGCTCGGCGACTGGCGGCCGACCCGGCTGGATCTCCTTCTCTCCCTCGCCGTGGGGATCACCGGCCTCGTCGAGTCCTTCGGCCGCCAGGGCTCCCAGCCCGGCCAGATCAGCGATCCGGTGCCGCTGGCGGTGGGGGTGGTCGTCACCGGGACGCTGCTGCTGCTCCGGCGCAGGTTCCCCACGACCCTGCTCCTCGCGCTGATCTCGATCGGCCTGGCCGTGCGGGCGGTGGCGGGCCACGAATACTACGCCGCCTGGCACTTCTACTCGACGCTCATCCTGGTCCACACCGTGGCCAGCGCCGCGGAGCTGCGGAGCCGCCGCGGGCTCGCGGGGCTGGCGTGCGTGCTGGCGGCGTACGTCGGCCTGCAGATGCAGGTGTTCCAGAGCAACGACATCGCCGAAGTCATGATCACCGCCGTCTTCATGGGCGTGGCGTACGGGAGCGGCATCCTGCTGCGTCGCCAGATCGACCGGACGTTGCGGCTGGCGGAACACGCCATCCGCCTTGAGATGGAACGCGAGGAGCGGGCCCGGCTGGCGGTGGCGGAGGAACGGACCCGGATCGCCAGGGAGCTCCACGACATCGTCTCGCACAATGTGAGCGTGATGACCCTGCACACCGGCGGGGTGCGGATGCGGCTCGGCGAGGACCACAAGCTGGAGCGCGACATGCTGCTCGGGGTCGAGCGAGCCGGCCGCGAGGCGGTCGAGGAACTCCAGCTCATGCTGGGGGTGCTCCGCGGCACCGGCGACCCGGACCCCGGCGCGTCCCAGCCGGGCCTGGAGCGGCTGGACGAGCTGGTCACGCAGGTCAGGGAGGCCGGGCTGGACGTCCGCCTCCGGATCACCGGCGAGCCGCGCCCCCTGCCGCCGGGACTCGCGCTCTCCGCCTACCGGGTGATCCAGGAGGCTCTGACGAACGTGCTGAAGCACTCCCCCGCCGCCGGTGCCGACGTCGTCATCGCCCACAGCCTGACCGGGCTGGATGTGGAGATCACCAACGACGGCACCGGGGGCGGGCGAGGCTCGGACGGGCAGCGCTCGGACGGGCAGCGCCCGGGTGGGCACGGTCTGGTCGGGATGCGCGAGCGGACCGCGATGCACGGTGGCGAGCTGTCCACCGGCCCCGTCCCCGGCGGCGGTTACCGGGTGGTCGCCCGATTCCCGCTGGACGCCTCGGCGACGACCGGCTGAGCCGCCTCCCGCCCGGCCCACTCCGCGTCGCTCATCCGCAGCATCCGCAGCCCGATCCCCCCGGAACCGGCCAGGTAGAGCAGGCCGCCCACGGCCGTGCCGATCGGGAAGATCAGGGTGCCGAAGACGCCCGCGATGATCGCGAAGGGTGCCCACCACGGCCCGTGGCCGGCGTAGGCCAGGGCCAGTCCGAGCAGGAACAGGCCGAGCAGCCCGAGGAAACCCGGGATCTGGAACCCGAAGGTGGCGCCGGGATCGGAGAGCGCCTGCTCGGCGAGCATCTCGCCCTGCCGCCCGCCCAGGGCGCGTTCGAGCCGGGAGTAGAAGAAGTCCACCAGCATCAGCCCGGAGAAGTTCACCACGCCGAGCAGCGCGAGACCGCCGGCGAGGTGGCCGAAGACGACTCCCCGGTGCCGGATGAGGTGGATCATCCCGATGATTCCCGGGATCATCAGCACCCAGCTCCAGTGCAGCAGCGAGGCGCTGACCGAGACCTGCTCCGGATACCTGCCGTAGACGCCGGTGGTGTCACCGCCCTGCCGCAGGGCCGGGTCGACGATGGCGCCCGCGATGTAGAGGAGTGGCGCGACGATGAGGCACACCCCCGCCGCCCATCTGCGGAACCCGAGTGGATTGGAGAGTGATGGCATGAGATCTTCCCTTGCGTTCCGGCCCGCACCGGGGCGGGCGGGGTGAGGACGGGGACGCTAGGCGACGACGCGGCACGCGTCGTCCTCCTCATGGCCTATCGGCGCTCCGCTGCCCGGCGGACCCCGTACCCCGCCGATCGCGACACGAGCCCGGCGCCCCACGCGCGGGGCTCACCACGCCGGGCGCGACGCGCGGATCCGGATCGTGAAAGCGAATCGGCGGATCGGGCGATAGAGAGGGACCGCCGTTCGCGTTCGAAGGATTGCACATGACGGGAAGACCATCGTGACCGCGATGTCCTGGGCCGCCCATCCGGCGGAGGACGCCCAGGTCGTCCGGCTCTCCCTCGACGAGTCCGAGCGGTTCAGCGCGATCTTCGACACCTACTTCGGCGAGATCCACCGCTACGTCGCCCAGCGGCTCGGCACCGACGCCGCGGAGGACATCGTCGCGGAGACGTTCCTCACCGCGTTCCGCAAGCGGGCGCAGTACGACCCGTCGCGGGCCGGTGTGCGGGCCTGGCTGTACGGCATCGCCACCAACCTCATCGGCAGGCACCGCCGCGTCGAGGTGCGAACGTTGCGCGCACTCGGGCGCCACGGCCCCGACCCGGACACCCCGGGGCACGAGGAGCACGTCGCCGTGCGGGTCAGCGCGGAAAGCCTGCGGCCGAGTCTCGCGGCGGCCCTGGCCGGGCTCCACCAGCGAGATCGCGACGTCCTGCTCCTCGTCGCCCTGGCCGGGCTGAGCCACGAGGAGATCGCCACCGCCCTGGGCATCCCGTACGGGACGGTCGGCTCACGGCTGAACCGGGCCAGGAAGAAGCTGCGCGCCACGCTGGGCGAGACCAACCCGATGCTGGAGTCCGAGGAGGCCGATCGTGGATGAGCTGAAGAGGGTCCGCGAGCTGTACGGCGAGCCGCGGCTCGATCCGCTCCTCAAGGCCAGGGTGCGCGGGTTGCTGACCGGCGAGCCCAGGAGGCGGCGGTGGCGGCTGTCATGGACCGCGGCCGTGGCCGGCCTCGCGGCCGCCGCCGTGGCGGTGGCGATCGCGGTTCCTGGCCTGACCGGGGAGGCGGAGGCGCCGAACCGGGTCGCGACGATCTCCGGGCGATCGGTCCTGCTCGCGGCGGCGACCACCGCCGAGTCGGACCCCGCGTCGGCGAACGCCTACTGGCGCGTCAGGAAACTGCACCGGCAGACGTACCCGGAGCAGCTGGGCAGGGGGGCGAACCGTTACTGGGTGGTGGAGTCACGGCTCACCGAACAGTGGGTCGCCAGGGACGGCCGGGTCTGGTCCGCCTCCCGGGCGCTGGGGGCACGCCCGGGAAGCGCGGCCGACGAGGAGGCCTGGCGTCGCGACGGCTCCCCCACCGAGTGGTCGAGCCAGGGGGAGGTGCTCTCCACCTCGCCGGAGAAGGGCGAGCTCAGGGCCATCACCGGCAGGGTGCCCTTCAGCATGGCCGGTCATGAGATGACCTTCGAGCAGCTCCAGAGGCTCCCGGTCACCCCCGCCGCGTTGCGGGACTGGGTCACCGAGGCGGTGAGCGACGTTCCGGCCGGCACCATCGACGGTGTCGTCGCGGACGCGCTCAGCGGCCTGCTGTGGAGCAAGCCGTCGCCGCCGGACGTGCGCGCGGCCGCCTACCGTGCGCTGGCCGAGCTGCCGAACATCCGGTATCTGGGCAGCGCCACGGACGAGCGGGGCCGGGCGGGAGACGGGTTCTCCTTCACCGTTCAGCCTCCCGGGGCGCGGAACGGCGCGGCCGTGCAGCGGACGCTGATCATCGATCCGGACAGCTCCCAGGTGCTCTCCTCCACGGTCGCCGACCGGCCGGGGGTCAGGGGTGAGCAGGTCGAGCTGGTCCTGGAGGCGGGCTGGACCGATGAGCGGCCCGCCGTTCCCGAACTTCCCTAGCCCGCCCGGGTTGCCGGGGGAAACCACGCCTTCACGCTGACGACCCGTTCGCCCTCGTAGTGCCTTCACGAGTGCGCGCGTGGGCCGTCCGAGACATCCTTTGGAGCAATCGCTTGTTTTGGCATGCCCGTACGGCGCTCGACCTGATCAGGAATCGTCCCGGAGCGCCCTCCCTGGCGACGAGCGAAGGACCGATCATCTGCCCCGCCGACCGGTTTCCCGCGATCAAGGTGTCCGAGGTCATGGCGGGCCGGGTCAGGCTCGTCGGCCTGCCCCCCGTCGACCTGGGCACCGACATCGACTGGCGGATCGACCCGCACCGGAACCGCTCCTGGACGCTGAACCTGCACGCGCTGCGGTGGATGGGAGGGCTGATCGCCGAGTACGAGCGCTCCGGCGAGGCGGAGTACCTCGACCGCGCCACCCGGATCGCCGAGGACTGGGCGCGCGCCAATCCCCGTGGCGCGACCGGTATCAGTCCCTGGGCCTGGGCCGAGCACCCGGTCGCGCTACGCGCCCCGGTCCTGGTCTGCCTCAGCGCGCACGTGCGCGACGACTGGCTGTCGAAGAGCCTGATCGAGCACGCCGAGATCCTGTCCGACCCCGCGCTCTACCGGCGGGGTCACAACCACGGCCTGGACCAGGACATCGCGCTGCTGACGGTCGGCTGCCGTCTCGGCCAGGAGCGGTGGAAGGACCTGGCCGTCCGGCGGATGACCGACTCGGCGGAACTCGCCATCGACGCGCAGGGCGTGCTGCACGAGCAGGCTCCGAGATACGGGATATACGTCCACCGGCGGCTGGGCACCGCGATCGAGGCGATCAGGGCGTCCGGGGCCGAGGTCCCCGCGGGGCTCGTCGCGCGGCGCGACTCGCTGGAGACCTACATCAGCCATGCCACCCAGCCCGACGGCCGCCTGGTGCCGATCGGCGACAGCCCGGCCGACACGCGCCCGAGCGGTTTCCGGCATGGGAAGGACACCGTGCAGGTGTTCGACGACGGTTACGTCTTCGGCAGGACGGCATGGGACGACCCGGAGTCGGCCTTCTACTCGATCAGGTTCGGTACCGGCCGCCGGCTGCACGGTCACGAGGACCATCTGGGCGTCACCTACCACGCCCACGGCCGGGACATCCTGGTTGAGGCGGGTTTCCACTCCTACGAGCGGACCGGCTACCGGAGGTGGACCATCTCCCCCGAGGCGCACAACGTGCCCGTCGTGGTGGACGCGGACCTCCGCGAGGGGACGGCGACGCGCCTGGTGAGCTCGTCCGTCGCCCCGGCGCGGCAGTGCTACCGGTTCACCGACACCGCGTACGGCGTCAGCCGTACGCGGTCGGTCCTGGTCGGCCACGGCACCGACCTGATGGCCGTGCTGGACTCGGTCCCGGCGGGGTCGGCGCTGCGCAACCTGTGGCACTTCGCCCCCTCGCTCACGGTGGTCTCCAACCGTGACGGCCAGGTGGTCCTGGCCGACGGGGAGTGGCGGGTGACGCTGCTCCAACTCGCGATGCCCTCGGGCCGGCCGCTCGGCGGGCAGACCGTGCGGACCGAGACGATCGCCCTCGGCTACCTCAGGCAGGCCGAGGCGACGACGGTCCTGTCCCCGCCCGCCGAGTCGGTACTCACCCTGATCGTGCCCGGCACCGGCGACCCCGAGGTCGCCCGGTCCGGCGGACGGCTGAGCGTCCGCACTCCCGGCGGCCACGTCTCCCTACGCTGGGACCCCGACCTGGGTTTCGCCGACCGGGTTCCGGTGCACCCCGGCGACCGCTTCGGTGCCGATCAGGTGAACACGACGGTACGGTGACCGCTGAGAAGGACGCGCCGCCGAACATACCACTGGACGGCCCTGGCCAACGTGCGGGACTCGACGCCCCTGTCCGGCGCCACCGGGTCCTCCGCCGATGCCGATGGGATCGCCCCGGCCGGCGACTGCCGGCCGGGGCGCCGTCGTCACGGGGCCGTGCGCCCCAGTGCCGGGGTGAGCGAGATCGGCCCGGCGGGCAGGTGCCGGCCGCGGGGGACGGGGTCGGCCAGGATGCCGTCGTGGACCACGACCCGGCCGCCGACCAGGACGGTCCGCGGCCTGCCGGTCAGGGTCATGCCCTCATACGGCGTGTAGTCCGTCGCCATGTGCAGGTCGCCGGCGCTCACCCGCCACCGGGCGGCCGGATCCCAGATCGCGATGTCGGCGTCCGAGCCCGGCATCAGCGTGCCCTTGCGCGGGTACAGGCCGTTGGTCCTGGCCGGGTTGGCGGCGGTCAGCTCGACGAACCGGGTGGCGGGCAGCCCGGCCCCGGCGACGTACTCGGAGAAGATCACCGGTAGCCGGGTCTCCACCCCGGGCAGGCCGTTGGGCATGGCCCGCACGTCGGTGCGCCGCGACTCCTTCTGCGCCACGTCGTAGCAGCAGTGGTCGCTGCCGATCGTGGTGATCTCCCCGGTGAACAGGTGGCGTCCCAGCGCGTCGACGGCCTGGCGGGAGCGGAGCGGCGGGCAGCAGACGAACCGCTCCGGAGTGGGGCCGTCATAGTTGCCGTCGTCCAGCACCAGGTGGTGGGCGACCGACTCGGTGAACGCCGGCACGCCGCGCCGCCTGGCCGCCGCCACCAGCTCGACCGCCTCGGCGGTGGACTGGTGCACGAAGTAGACCGGTGCCCGCAGCGACTCGGCGATGGCCAGCACCTCGGCCACCGAGGCGGTCTCGGCCAGTTCGGGACGGGTCGCGGCCATGTGCCCGGCGCCGATCCTGCCGCTCGCCGCGCACCGTTCCTGGGTGTCCTCGATGATGTGGTTGGCCTCGCAGTGGATCACCACCATGCCGCCCAGGTCGCGCAGCGTCCTCATGGTCCGCAGAATGGTGTCCTCGCCCGCCATGGTCTCGCCGCGGTAGGTGGTGAACATCTTCACCGTTGGCATGCCGTCCGCGACCAGCGCACCGAGCTGGTCGGGCACGGTCTCGTCCCACTCCACGACGCAGGCGTGCAGGGCACTGTCGCACAGCCCTCGGGCAGCCTTGGCCCGCTGGGCGTACGCCGCGTCGGCGGGTGCCTGGCCGGGCCGTGGGATGGCGAAGTCCACGATCGTGGTGGTGCCGCCGAACACCGCGGCCGTCGTGCACCTGGTGTAGTCGTCGAGCGAGGTGAAGTCGCCGGAGGTGAAGCCGACGTGGCAGTGCGGGTCCACCCCGCCCGGCATGACCAGCCGCCCGGTCGCGTCGACCTCGGTCGCGGTGCCCGGCGCGGGCGTGCCCGGCTCGGCCAGGGCGACGACGACACCACCGGCCACGAACACGTCGGCGGGGGCGGACCAGCCCGCCTCGACCACCGTGCCGCCCCGCACCACCAGCTCGGCGTCTCTCATCCGATCGCGCCCTGCGTCCGGCCGGACGCGAGGTAGGCCCGCCAGCCGCCGGCCGTGCTGATGTCGGTGACCCCCGGCAGGGTCAGCGACCCGTCGCGCATCCGCATGGACAACGATCCGCTGCCGTCGGCGAGCTCGATCACGCTCAGCTCCAGCTCCTCGGGCTCGTTCGGCAGCAGGTGCTCGCGCAGGATCTGGTAGCTCACCTCGTACAGCTCGCCAGGCACGGCATGCCCGTCGGAGGTCACCGGGTACAGGCCGGGGAACTCGTCGCGCACCGAGTAGAACCGGTAGCGGGGGGCGGTCTCGACGGGTCCGACGAACACCGCGCCGCTCAGCGCGGTGTTCAGGCTGCCGCCCGACATCGCCTGGCCGTTGACGAACATCCGCAGATTCTCCACGGGTCCTCCTTCAGTACTGGGGTTCGGCCGCGCGGCGGGCACGCTCGGCGGCGGGGTCGGGGATCGGGACGGCCGCCAGCAGCGACCGGGTGTAGGGGTGCTCCGGCGCCCCGTACACCTGCTCCCGGGTGCCGATCTCAGCGAGCCGTCCCTGTTCCATGACCGCGATCCGGTCGCAGAGGTAGTAGACGACCGCCAGATCGTGCGCGATGAACAGGATCGACAGGTTCAGCCGCAGCCGCAGGTCCCGGAGCAGGTTGAGCACCTGGGCCTGGACCGAGACGTCCAGGGAGGAGATCGGCTCGTCGCAGATGAGCAGCCGGGGCTCGACCGCCAGGGCCCGGGCGATGGCGATGCGCTGGCGCTGCCCGCCGGAGAACGACCTGGGGTAGCGGTCCAGGTGCTCGGCGGACATGCTCACCGTCTCCAGCAGGGCCGCCGCGCGCTCCCTGCGCCGGCGCCGGTCCGGCTCAAGACCGTGCACGACGAGCGGCTCCTCGAGCAGCTCGGCCACGGTCATCCGGGGGTTCAGCGACGAGTACGGGTCCTGGAACACCATCTGCATCTCGCGACGGAGCGAGCGCAGCTCCCCGCGGCCGGCCGCCAGCACGTCGCGCCCGCCGAGTTCCACCCGGCCGGAGTCCGGTTCGGTCAGCCGCGCCACACACCGCGCGGTGGTGGACTTGCCGGAGCCCGACTCCCCGACCAGGCCGAGCACCTCGCCCGGCATCATGTCGAAGGAGACGTCGTCCAGCACGCGCCTGCCCTCGAACGTCTTGACCAGGTTCCGCACCCGCAGCAGGGGCTCGCTCATGACGGGCTCACCGTTCCTTCCTCGGCCGTCTCCACCGCGGAGCCGATGGTGGCCAGCGGCCGGGACAGGTCTCCCCCGATCCGGGGCACGGCCGCGAGCAGCGCCCTGGTGTAGGGGTGGCGGGGCCGGGCGTAGATCTCCTCGACCGGACCGCTCTCCACCGCCAGGCCGTGGCGCATCACCACCACCCGTTCGGCGAATCCGGCCACGATGCCCAGGTCGTGGGTGATCAGCAGGACCGCCATGTCCCGCTCGTCGGCCAGTTCGTGCAGCAGCCGCAGCACCTGCGCCTGGACCCGCACGTCGAGTGCGGTGGTCGGCTCGTCGGCGATGAGCAGCGCGGGTTCCGCGATGATCGCGATGGCGATCACCACCCGCTGCCGCATCCCGCCGGAGAACTGGTGGGGGTAGTCGTCGAAGCGCTGCTCGGCGTCGCGCACGCCCAGCCGGGAGAGCAGCTCGACGCCGCGCCGCCTGGCGACCTTCTTGGACACCCCTCGGATGACCAGCGGCTGCGTGATCTGCCAGCCGATCGTCATCACCGGGTTGAGCGAGGCGAGCGGGTCCTGGAAGACCAGGCCGACCCCCGAACCGCGGACCTCGCGCATCCGGCGCGGCGGCAGCGTCAGCAGGTCGGTGCCGTCCAGCTCGATCCGCCCGGTCAGCGTGGCGCCGGCGTCCAGTCGCAGTACGGCTCGCGCGGTGACCGACTTGCCGGAGCCGGACTCGCCGACCAGCGCGACCTTCTCGCCGCGTGCCAGCTCCAGGTCGACGCTGTGCACGACCTCGACCGGCCCCTCGGGCCCGGGGAAGCTCGCCCGCAGATCCCGTACGGCGAGCAGTGGTGTGTCCGTCATCGGCCGGCCCCCTCGCGGATCGTCGGGTCGTTGCGCACCCGCAGCCAGTCGCCCAGCAGGTTGAAGGAGATCGCGGTCAGCATGATGGCCAGGCCGGGGAAGGCCACCGCCCACCAGCCGTTGGTGAGGTTGTTGGCCGCCGCGGCGATCATCGCCCCCCATTCGGCGGACGGCACCTGCGCGCCGACGCCGACGAAGGACAGGCCGGAGATGACCAGCATCACCGCGGCGACGTCCAGCGTGGTCTGCACGTACAGGGTGTTCAGCGCGTTGGGCAGGATGTGCCGGAAGACGAGACGGGTCCTGGAGACCCCGAGCATCCTGGCCGCGTCGACGTACTCGGCGTCCTTGACGTCGCGGACCAGCGTGCGCACCAGCCGCGCGTAGCCGGGCCACCAGGTGAGGGAGAGGGCGATCACCGCGGACTGCAGGCCGGAGCCGAGCGCGGCGGCCAGGCCGAGGGCCAGGATGATCGACGGGAGCGAGAGGCCGATGTCGGTGATCCGCATCAGCACCTCGTCGACGACCTTCCCACCGAGGGCCGCGACCGTGCCGACCACGGTCCCGATCAGCGCCGCGGCGGCGATCACGATCATCGTGGCGGGCAGGGTGACCCGCGCGCCGGACAGCACCCGGCTGAGCACGTCACGGCCGCTGGCGTCGGTGCCGAACCAGTGGTCGCCCGAGGGGGACAGCAGGGCCTTGGACAGGTCGACCGCGTAGGGGTCGTGCGGCGCGATCAGCGGCCCGACGACGGCGAGGAGCACCATCGCCACGGCCACCGTCACCGCGGCGCGCTCGACGATCGGGACGCGGGGCAGGATACGGCGGCGCGCGCCGGTGACCGCCGTGGCGCCGGCGCTCACGCGTTCACCTCCGCGAGAACGGGTACGGCCGGCTCGCCCGTGCGGCGCTTCGTCCTGCGCAGCCGCGGGTTGAGCCAGAGCTGGATCAGGTCCACGGCGATGTTCGCCACCACGAAGACCACTCCGATCACGAGAACCGTGCCGATCACGGTGTAGAGGTCGCTCTGCAGGACGGCGGCGACCGCGTGGGCGCCGATTCCCGTCCTGCCGAAGATGGATTCCACCAGGACCGTGGAGCCGAGCATCCAGCCGAGCTGCATGCCGAGAATCGTGCTGGCCGGGACCATGGCGTTGCGCAGGCCGTGCCGTACCACCACGCGGAACTCCGAGGCGCCGGTCGCCCGGGCCAGCGTGATGTAGTCGGAGTCCAGCGCGGTGATCATTGAGGAGCGCACCGTGCGAGCCACCACCGCGACGAACGAGGCGGCCAGTGTGAGGGCGGGAAGTATCAGGTGTTGCAGGGCGTCGCCGAAGGCGGGCAGGTTCCCGCCGAGCAGCGCGTCCAGCGAGGTCATTCCGGTGATCCTCGGCACCTCCTGGCCGAAGGCGAGCTGGCCGGTCAGCGGCAGCAACCTGAGTTCCGCGGCGAAGACGAGCTGGAGCATGAGGCCCAGCCAGAAGACCGGGACCGCCGCGCCCAGCAGGGCGATGAGCCGGGCCGCGATATCGGCCGGCCGGCCTCGCCGGTAGGCGGCGTACACGCCCAGCGGTACCGCCACCACGATGTTGATCGCCATCGCGGCGAGCACGAGTTCCACCGAGGAGGGCAGCATGGCCGCGATGTCATCGAGCACCGGCCGCTGGGTGAACACCGAGATGCCCAGGTCGCCGTGGAGCAGCCGGTCCAGATACCCCGTGAACTGCTGCCACAGAGGCCGGTCAAGGCCGAGCTGGATCCGTACCTGTGCCACCTGTTCGGCGGTCGCGTTACGCCCCGCGGCGGTCCTGGCCGGGTCGCCGGGCAGTACCTGGGTCATCAGAAAGGTGACGACGGCCAGGCCTGCCAGAACGACGACGCTGGTCACGAGCCGCCGTAGCAGGAAACGAGCCATGGGGTACCTCCCCTCAGTGGTGATCTCCGATGATGGGCGGGCTCGGCGCGGAGGGCCGCGCCGAGCCCGGCGGGTCAGCCGACCTGCACCTGGTAGACGTCCACGGTCTGGTGGTGCGCGGGGTCATAGGCGTAGCCGGTGAGCCCCTTGCGGTGAACCGTCACGTACTGCGGGTTGGACATGTTGATCGAGGGGTGGTCGGCCGCGATGGTCTGCTGGGCCTCCTTGTAGAGGGCGCAGCGGGCCTCCTCGTCCGTCAGCTTCTGAGCGTCCTCGACCAGCTTGTCGACCTTCGGGTTGTGGTAGCCGCCGCTGTTCTGCCCGTTGTTGATGAACTTCGAGTTGAACTGCAGGTGCAGCACGGAGTCCGGGTCCGGGTAGGGCGGGAAGCCGTAGATCATGCCGAGGTCGGGCGTGGTCTCGTTGCTCTTGAGCATCTCGACGTACTGCGGGTAGGTGACCGCCGACAGTTCGACCTTCACGCCGATCTTGGCGAGGTCGGACTGGAGTAGCGTGGCCGCCTGCTCCATCTCGGCGGTGGCCTTGAGGTAGCTCATCGTCAGCGTGACGTTCTTCAGACCGGCGGCGTCCAGGATGCTCTTGGCCTTGTCCAGGTCGTAGCCCGCCTGCGCGACCGTGGGGTCGGCGCAGGCCATCGTGCTCGCCAGCACTCCGGCGGCCTTCTTGCCCGCGCCCTTGAGGATGGCCGACTGGTGCTGGTCGTAGTCGTAGGCGTAGGTGATGGCCTCGCGCAGCGCCTTGTCGGCCACCGGCGAGTCCTTCATCTTGAAGAAGACGTAAAGCTGCACGTTGGTGTCGGCCTTGTCCACCACATAGCCGCCGCTTTCGAGACCTGCCCAGTCGTTGGGGTCGATGTCCATCGCGATGTCCACGTCACCGTTGCTCAGCGCGGTCTTCTGGGTCGCCGCCTGCGGCAGGTAGCGGATCACCACGTCCTTGGCCTGGTTGGTGAAACCGCCCCAGTAACCGTCGTGCCGGGTGAACTTGGCCTCCTGGTTGGGGGTGTACCCGGTCAGCTTGTACGGCCCGGACCCCGCGCCGTTGGCCGCCAGCCACTGACGGCCGTCGTCGGAGCCGGCGTTGGCCTGGACGAGCTTGGAGTTGAGCAGGTAGACCCGCGACAGCGCACCCAGGAACGGTGCGTAGGACTGCTTCAGCCTGATCGCCAGGTGGGTGTCGTCGACGACCTCGGCGGAGTCGTAGGCGGTCAGCAGCGACGCGACGCCCATCTGCAGCTTGCCGATCCGGTCCAGCGTGTACTTCACGTCGGTGGCGGTCAGCTTGGTGCCGTCGTGGAAGGTCACGTCGTCGCGGAGCGTCAGGTCGAGGGTCTTGCCGTCCTTGGAGAACGTCCACTCGGTGGCCACCGCGGGGGCGATCACGCCGCCCTTGCCGTACTTGACCAGGGTGTCGTAGGCGGGGATGGACACCTCGTCAACGGTCGAGTTGTCGGCCTGGACCGGGTCGAAGGTGGCCGGCGGCTCGTTCTCCGCGATGATCAGCGTCTGCTTGCGGACGTCGGAGCCGCCGGAGCCGCCCGGGGTGCTCTGGCCGCAGGCCGCGAGGGCCAGCGCGCCGACGAGCAGGACGGAGGTCAGGCCCAGCGTGCCCTTGCGGCCACGTGCCACCGGGGTGGCGGGGGGTCGGTGCACTGTCGTCTACCCTTCACTCTTGAGTCGGGCGGCCCTGGCCGGCGTGGGCCGCCAGCCGTCGCCGTCCACGATCACGCCGTAGGACTGCTCCGCGGCCTCGGCGCTGACGTAGCCGTTGAGCACGTCGGCCACCACCGCGGCCGGGTCGCGGTCGAGGGGGTCGCCGTAGCCGCCGCCTCCGGCGGTCCGGTTCACGAACCGGTCGCCGGCCTTCATCGCGGCCCGGTACATGCCGACCCGCTTGGCCTGGTCGGTGTCCGGCCACAGCACCATCTCGCTGGGCTCGGGCTCCTGGCCGCCGTCCAGCGCCCAGGGCCGGGTCTTGCTCTTCTTCTTCATCGACAGCACCTCGCCGTCGGCGAGGTAGCGGACCTGCCTGAGCACGCCGACGCCGCCGCGGAACCGGCCGGCGCCGCCGGAGTCGGGAATCAGCTCCAGCCGCTCGTGGAACACGGTGGACTTGTGCTCCAGCACCTCGACCGGGGTGTTGCGGACCACGCTCTGGGAGGGGTGCTGCTGGGCGTTCGCGCCGTCGCGGTCCTTGCGCGCGCCCCAGCCGATGCCCTCGTTGTTGCTGATCACGAAGTCCGCGCCGGTGCGCGGGTCGTGGCCGAGCGCCATGAAGCCCGGCTCGTCACCACCGGAGGAGGCCGGGATCGAGTCCATCACCTGGGCCAGCGCCTTGTGGATCAGCTCGAACGCGACGATGGCGCTCCACTGGGTGAAGGTCGCGGCCGGGTAGACGGCGTGGAAGAAGTTGCCGGGATCGGCCTTGACCTCCAGCGCCCGGTAGTGCCCGGCGTTGGAGGGCTCCCTGGGCGTGGTCAGCTCCTTGAAGATGGCCTTGCCCAGGCTCTCGGTGGAGCCGATCGGCAGGTTGACCGGGCCGGCCACCGCGCCGTCGGAGCCGTTGAAGTCGACCTCCATCCGGTCGCCGTCGATGGTGACCTTGACCTCCATCCGGATCAGGTCCTCGGTGATGCCGTCGTCGTCGCAGTAGTCGAAGGCCGTCCAGGTGCCGTTGGGCAGCGCGGCCAGGGCCTTTCTGGCGACCCGCTCGCCGTGCTCGATGACCTGCCTGATGGCCTGGTCGACGGTCTCGCCGCCGAACTTCTCCCAGACCTGCGCCAGCCGGTTCTCGCCGGTGCGCAGGGCGGCGAGCTGGGCGTGGAAGTCGCCGATGGTCAGGTCGGGCAGCCGGGAGTTGAACCGGATGAGCTCGACGATGTCGCGGACCACCTCGCCGCGGCTCACGATCTTGGTGCCCGGGAAGATGAGACCTTCCTGGTGCATGTCCGTGGAGTCCAGGACATAGCCGGGGGACTTGGCACCGAGGTCCATCCAGTGTGCGCGCACCGCGAGGTAGGCCGCGGGGCCCTCGTGCCCGTCACGGAAGACCGGCGCGAAGAGCATCGCGTCGTAGGAGTGCGCGCCGCTCCAATACGGATAGTTCAGCAGGTAGACGTCGCCCGGCGCGAAGTTCTCCCGGCCGACGTACTCCACGCCCTTGACGATGGCGTGGTCGTTGGCACCGAGGAACGAGGTGATCCCCGCGGCCTCGGCGGTCAGCTCCAGGTCGGCGTTGTAGATCGAGATACCGAAGTCGAGCACCTCGTAGATCACCGGGTTGAAGGCCGCCCGCACCAGGGTGCGGCGCATCTGCTCGCCCACCGAGACCAGGTAGTTGCGGATCACCTCGACGGTCGCGCCGTCCAGACGCTCAGGGCTGTTCACAGGGTTCCTCCGGTACCGGTCACCAGCAGCTGTCCATAGGTGTCGACGGTGAGCCGCTGATCACCGAAGATCACCGTCGTCGAGGTGCCCTCCTCGACGATCGCCGGGCCGCTCACCTCGTGACCGGGCGCCAGGGTGGTCCGGTCGTAGACCGGGAACACGGCGATCTCGCCGACCGCAACGTCGAAGGCGGGCCGCTCGCCGACCGCCTCGGGCCCGCCGGGCCCGGCGGGTGCCAGCTCGCGCAGCGCCGGCTTGGCCAGCCGTCCCACCGCCCGCACCCGCAGGGTGAGGATCTGCCCGGTGTCGGCCATCGCGTGGCCGTAGCGCGCCTCGTGCTGGGCGTTGAACCGGGCCAGCACGCTCGCGGCGGTGTCGCCGGGCTGCAGGTCGATGCCGAGGCTGTGCTCCTGGCCGTGGTAGCGGATGTCCAGCCTGCGGATCAGGGTGCGGTCCTCCGGCTTGATGCCCTGCGCGGACAGCACCTCGTCGCCCTGCGCCTCCAGGTCGGCGAACTCGCTCTCCAGGTCGGCCAGGCTGTCGTCGCTGAGGGAGCGCAGCACGGTGGCGGCGAACTCGTACTCCAGGTCGGACATCAGCATGCCGAAGGCGGAGAACGCGGCGGGCACCTGCGGGACGATCGTGGTGGCGATGCCCATCTCCCTGGCGAGCATCGGGCCGAGCAGCGGTCCGGCGCCGCCGATGGCCAGCAGCGCGAACTCGCGCGGATCCAGCGCCCGCTCCACGGTGATCTCGCGCAGCGCGCCGACCATGCGGGCCAGCAGCACCCGGAAGACGCTCGCGGCGGCCTGGGTCACGCTCACCCCGAGGGGAACGGCCAGCTTGGCCTCGATCGCGGCGCGGGCCGCGTCCGCGTCGATGGACATGTCGCCGCCGAGGAACGCGGCGGGGTCCAGGTAGCCAAGCACCAGCGCGGCGTCGGTGACGGTCGGCTCGGTGCCGCCCGCGCCGTACGCCACCGGCCCCGGCACGGCGCCGGCGCTGTGCGGGCCGACCTTGAGCAGCCCCTCGTCGATCCAGGCGATCGAGCCACCGCCCGCGCCCACGGTACGGATGTCGAAGATCGGGATGAGCAGCGGGAAGCCGTCGATGCCCGCCTCGTGCACCTCGCCGGGCTCGCCGTCCTCGATGACGCAGCAGTCCACGCTGGTGCCGCCGACGTCGAAGGAGATCAGCTTGGGCAGCCGCTGCTCGCGGGCCAGGAAGGAGGCGCCCACCACTCCCCCGGCGGGGCCGGACAGCACGGTCATCAGCGGGGCGCGGCGGGCCAGTTCCGCGGTCATCGCACCGCCGCCCGAGCGCATGATGTGCAGCGGGTGGGTAAGCCCCGCCTCGGTCAGCCTGGCCTCCAGGGTGCCGATGTAGTCGCTCAGCACCGGCCGGATGTAGGCGTCCAGGGTGACGGTGCTGGTCCGCTCGTACTCGCGGTACTCGCGGGTGATGTCGGTGGAGACCGAGATCGACACGTCCGGGTAGAGCTCGCGCAGGATGCGCGCGGCCCGCCGCTCGTGCTCGGGGTTGGCGTAGGAGTGCAGGAAGCAGATGGCCAGTGAGGCCAGTCCCTGCTCCTCGACCAGGATCCGGCCGGCCTCGCGCACGGCGTCCTCGTCCAGGTCCTGCACCACGTCGCCCTGCGCGTCGATCCGGCAGGGTACGCCGATCCGCCGGCGGCGCGGCACCAGCGGCGGCGGCGGGGCGTAGGAGAAGTCGTACATGTGCTGGCCGGGGACGTTGGCGCGGGCGATCTCCAACAGGTCTCTGAAGCCCTCGTTGGTGATGATGCCGAGGTTCGCGCCGCGGCGCTGCAGGATCGCGTTCAGGCCGAGCGTGGTGCCGTGGACGAACGCCTCCACCCCGTCCAGCCGGGTGGCGAGGCCGCCCACCGCGTCCAGGACGCCCCGCTCGGGGGCACCGGGGGTGGTCGAGGCCTTGTGCAGCCGGATCTGCCCGGTCTCCTCGTCGTAGGCGATCGCGTCGACGAACGTGCCGCCGATGTCCACGGCGAACCGGGTACGTCCGGCCGGAGCGTCGGGGGAATTCACAGGGCACCTCCAGGGACCTGCTGCGGGGCGGGGACGACCGGCAGATCGTCACGGACGATCCGGCCGGCCTGCATGACGAAGGGGATCCGGCGCAGCGCGGAGACGTCGCTCAGCGGGTCGCGCTCGGTGACGATCAGGTCGGCGAGGTAGCCCTCCTCGACGGCACCGGCCTGGCCGGCCAGCCCGACCAGGCGCGCGGCCTCGGACGTGCCGGCCCGTACCGCCTGGATGGGGCTGAGTCCCGCGTCGGTGAGGAACTCCATCTCGCGGACCGCCACGACGGTGTCCTCGATGGGCTCGCCCGGCGGGTAGTCGGTGCCGGCGAGCATGGTGATGCCCGGTGCGCCGGGGTCGTCCGGGTCGGCGATGCCGGCCGCGACCGCCCGC
Organism: Streptosporangium sp. NPDC002544; assembly: GCF_040295965.1. Lineage (NCBI taxonomy): Bacteria > Bacillati > Actinomycetota > Actinomycetes > Streptosporangiales > Streptosporangiaceae > Streptosporangium > Streptosporangium sp. NPDC002544. The sequence goes on from NZ_JBEOWJ010000006.1 coordinate 290,686, forward strand.
CGGATGCTGGCCAGGTGGCCGGGGCCGACCTCCACCGCCCGCTCGATCTGCCAGGGCGTGAAGCTGTGCTCGGCCATCCAGTCGGGGCAGCGGGTGACGCACAGGGTCGGGGTGAGGAACACCCGCCGGTCCGCCATCTGCCTGGCCGTGTCGTCGTCCAGGTCGTAGGCGTGCTCGTAGCCGCGGACTCCGGCGGCGAGCGCCTCGCGGATCGCCGAGCCGGCGCCGGCGTGCGCGGTCACGTAACTGCCGTGCTCCTCGGCGGCGCGGACCACGGCCCGCATCTCCTCGGCGGTCATCTGCGCGCCGGTGAACGACTCGCCCTGGTGGGCGATGCCGCCGGTGATGAAGATCTTGAGCAGGTCGGCGCCCGCGTCCAGCTCCTGCCTGGCCGCGCGCAGGAAGCCGTCGTGCCCGTCGGCGTAGGAGCAGTCGGCGCCCTTGCCGTGGCCGCCGGTGGTGGAGATGGCCCGGCCCGCTCCGACGATCCGCGGCGCGGCCACCCAGCCCTGGTCCGCGGCGGTGCGCACCAGCAGGTCGGCGCGGTTCTGCTCGTGCACGCAGCGGATCGTGGTGACCCCCGCGACGAGGGCGTCCTGCGCCCGGGACAGCGCGCGCAGCGCGGTCAGCCCGGGGTTCTCCGACTCGTCGGTGGCGGAGAAGGGGTAGAGCACCGACAGGTGGGTGTGCACCGAGATCAGGCCGGGCATCAGGTACCTGCCGCCCAGCTCGACGGTCCGTGCTCCCGGGGGCGGGGCGTCCGCCGTGATCTTCTCGATCCGGCCGGCCGCGACGAGCACGTTGGCGTTCCTGCGGATCCGTCCTGATCGGACGTCCACGACGTGCCCACCGGTCAACCAGAGGGTCTCGGGCTCCGACGTGGGCCGCAGCCGAGGTGATGTCAGCACCGCTTGCTCCTTCTGTCCTGGTGGTTTTCCTGCTCTGGGCCGTTGTCTTCCTGGCTCCACCGCTCCATCAGCCGGCCGGGGCCGAGGTCGGAGACGTCGACCGGCGGCGGCTTCCCCTCGATCAGGCAGCGCAGCGTCTCCCCCCACAGCGGGGCGAAGGTGAAGGCGTAGGTGCCTCCGGCCACGTAGAACCCGGGGGCGCCGGGCACCTCGCCGATCACCGGCATCTCGTCGGGCGTGGCCGCGAGCGGCCCGGCCCACATCCGCAGCAGCCGCAGGTCCCGGATGAACGGCAGCACCCGGACCGCCAGCGCGACGTTTCCCACCAGGCTGTCCAGGCTGGCGTCGCTCCGGCCGGCCAGGTCCATGCTCAGGGCCGGCCAGCCGCCGCCGATCAGCAGGTTGCCCGCGGCGACCTGCTTCACCGACAGTCCCTCGCCGATGTGCTGGACCAGGTGGGACATGGTGGCCGAGGAGCGCACGGTGGCGTGCATCTGGATCGCCACCGGTGTCATCCGCAGCGTGATCCCGGCCATGGCCGCGATCTCCCCCAGCCAGGGCCCCGCGACGTCGACCACCACGGGGGTGTCCACCACCCGCTCGGCGGCGCCGCGCCCGGCGACCACCCGCCAGCCGTCGCCGTTGCGGGTGATCCGCCGGACCGGCGCGAACGCCACGGTCCGGCCGCCGTGCCTGGTCGCCGAGTCCAGGTAGGCGGGGGTGACCTTCAGCGGGTTGGCGTAGCCGTCCAGGTCACACCAGGTGGCGGCGGCCACCGTCGGTCCGAGCAGGGGCAGCGCGGCCCGCGCGGCGTCTCCGTCGAGGATCTCGGTGTGGATCCCGGCGGCGGCCTCCCAGCCGTGCTTGTCGCGCAGTTCCTGGCACTGCTCCTCGGTCTCGGCGATGGTGAAGCCACCGGTGCGGCGGACCTCCACCGAGGTTTCCAACTCCTCCTCCAGCGTCTCCCACCGGTCGCTCGCGGCGCGCTGCAGCGGCAGGAACCGCGCGCTGTCCAGCGGCACCGCCTGACCGGGGCGCTTGGTGTGCACGGCCTGCATGTGCAGGTTGCCGGCGGTGGTGCCGGAGCCCTCCCTGCCGGGGGCGCCGCGTTCCAGTACGAGCACCCGATGGCCGCTGCGGGCCAAGTGGCTGGCCACCGAGGCGCCGAGCACCCCGGCTCCCACGATCACCGCGTCCGCGGTCCGCGTGCTCATGCGTCGCCTTTCTGCGATTCCGGTCCGGCCAGCTCCAGCAGCGTGGCGAGGGGGACGGGGCGCACCGGCAGCCGGGAGGGGAAGACCTCCACCCGGGACTCGCCGTCGCCCGCGCCCCGGCGGGGCATGACGGACCGGACCAGTCCGGCGACCGCGAACCCGCACTCCCGGCCCTGGCAGGGGCCCATTCCCGCGCGGGTCCAGGCTTTGGTCGCGTTGAGGTCGCCGTCGGCGCTTCCCGCGGCGGTGGTGCGGATCTCCTCCGCGCGGACCGCCTCGCACCGGCAGACCATGGTGTCGGCGGGCAGCGCGGGCGCCAGCGTGGCGAGCAGTGCCGCCGGGCCGGGATAGAGGGAGTCGGTCAGCGTGATGAAACGTTCCAAACGGCGCCTGGCCGACACCACCCGCCGGGTCTCGGACACCGGTACGGCCGCGCGGCCCTCACGGGTCAGGATGTCGTGCGCGGCGGCGAGCCCTCTGGCCTTCGCCGCGTGCACCCCGCCGATTCCCGCCGCCTCGCCCACCACGTACACATCGGCCCGGGAGGCGCGTCCCGCCACGTCGATCACCGGCACCGCGTCCCCGCTCGCCACGTCGACCCGCACCTGGCAGCCCAGCATGCGGGCCAGGTCGGTCTGGGGCCGGAAGCCGTACCCGACGCAGAGCGCGTCCACCTCGACGGTGCGGACCGGGCGCGCGGGCCTGGCCGCGGCGGCGAGGGTCACCGAGGAGACCCGGTCGCGGCCGTCGGCGCGGAGCACGACGGTCTCCTGCCAGATCGGCACCCGGGCGCGGGCCAGCCGCGCGGCGTAGGTGGCCAGCTCGCGCAGTCGCGCGGGGTGGCCGAGCGTGCCCAGCGCCCGCAGGCTCGGCCGGTACGGCCTGCCCGCCTCGGCGATTCCCACCACGCTCACGCCGAGTTCGATCAGCGAGCAGGCGACCGGCAGCAGGAACGGCCCTGAACCGGCCAGGACCACCCGGTCTCCGATGGTGGTGTGATCGCTCGCGGCCAGGTGCTGGGCGAAGCCCGGGGTGGTCACTCCGGGAAGCTGCCAGCCGGGGAAGGGGAACACCCGCTCGAAGGCACCGGTCGCCAGCACGAGGTAGCGGGCGCGCAACCGCACCGGATGCTCGGCGGCGTCGGAGGCGAGCAGCGTGCGCCCGTCGTCCTCCACACCCCAGACCAGATGGCCGGTGCGGCACTCGGCGCCGGCCGCGCGCACCTGGGCGATCAGCCGGCCGCCCTCGGGCCGGTGGTCGCCCCAGTGCCTCGCCACCGCGGGCGCGGGCCTCCGGTAGTACTGCCCGCCCAGTTCCGGCTGCTCGTCGAGGATCGTCACGGCCAGACCGGCGGAGGCAAGCCGGGCCGCGGCGCTGAGCCCCGCGGGACCGCCGCCGACGATCACGACATCCCGTTCGACGACCTCGCCGTACGTGGCCGCGCTGCGCTCAGCGGTCATGCGGGACCTCTCCCTCTGTGGCCGTCTCGACCCGCATGCCGGCATAGATCTTGGTGATGCAGGCGCGGACCCCCGGACGACCGTCCACCGTCACCTCGCACTCGAAGCACACGCCCATCCCGCAGAACGGGCCGCGAAGGTCGCCGCCCACCGGATTGCGCCGCAGGCTCCACCTCCGCTCGCCGACGAGGACCGCGGCGAGGCTGATGCCGTCGACGGCCTGCACGGAGTCGCCGTCGACGACGATCTCCGTTTGCGGAGCCCGGCCCGGCCCGGCACGCCGGCCGGTGCGGCCCTGCGCCGTCGTCATCGCCCGGCCCGCCCCGAGACGGTGTCCGCGCCGCCCCCGGAAAGGGCTTCGACCAGGCCGGACTCCTTCAGCGCGGCGCCGATCGCGTCGAGCCTCTCCGGGTCCGTGATCGGCAGGAGCGGCGGGCGGACGTGCCCGCCCGGCTGGCCGAGCATCGCCATGGCGGCCTTGAGCTGGGCGATGGGCGTGCCGTACACACCGCTGTAGTCGGGGTTGATCAGCCGGGAGGAGAGCCCCGCGTACCGGTCGACCCAGCCGCGCGCCGCCTCGCGATCGGATGCCGCGACCGCCTCGTAGTAGGGGACGGCGAACGGGGCGCCCATGCCGCCGCCGTCGATGTTCCCGTCCCCGCCCAGCTCCAGCAGGACGGCGAGGCCCCGCCGGTGCAGGAAGCTGCCGAACACCCGGACCCGGTCGCCGACCTCCTCAACCGTGCCGAGCATCCGCAGCCAGTCACCGGTGCTGTCCTTGATGGCCACCACGTTGTCCAGGTCGGCCAGTCTCGACATCAGCCCGGGGTGGGCGGAGATGTCGACGGCCACCCCGCGCGGCCAGTTGTAGACCATGAACGGCAGCTCCGTCGCGGAGCTGACCTGCCGGTAGAAGGCGAGGATGTCCTCAGGCCCCGGGTGCACGTACGGCGGGGGCGTGGCGAGCACGCCGTCCGCGCCCGCCTCGGCGGCGTGCCGCGCGAACTCGATCGCCTCTGCGGCGGTGTAGGCCGTGACACCGACGACCACCGGGACCCTGCCGGAGAGCTCGGACACCGCGATCTCGGCGACCCGGCGGCGCTCGGCCGCGCTCTGGCTGAACCACTCACCGGTGCTCCCGTTGACCAGGACTCCGTGCACGCCCTGGGCGGCGTAGAGCCGGAGCAGCGCGCGCCACGCGTCCTCGTCCAGCCCGCCATCGCTGGTGAAAGGGGTGGGCGCGGCCGGCCAGTAACCGTGCCAGGTGACGTCGTCGCGGTCCATGGAACCCCCGGGGATCAATGTTGTAGTCATTTTTTGGGATCGCTTGCATTAGGTTGCAGTACTCGGGAGATTCAGGTCAAGGCCGAAATATGTTTTTAACCTGGGTAAATTTCCTCGCACCTCACCAAGTGTTCATGATCTTGTGGCAAAATTTTCCCCCGGATGGGATCGATCCCAGGAAGAAGGATGATGGCGATCACGCTGAAGGACGTCGCCGCCGCGGCCGGGGTGTCACGCAGCACGGCTTCTCGCGCACTGAGCGGCTCACCGCTGATCGCCCCGGAGACCCGGGTGGCGGTGAAGGAGGTCGCGGATCGGATGGGCTACCGCCCCAACCGCGCGGCCAGCGCGCTGCGTTCCAAGCAGTCCCATGTCGTGGGACTGGTGCTGAACAACCTCATCAACGCGTCCTTCCACACCATCGCCGAGGTCGTGCAGCGTCGCGCCGCGGCCGAGGGTTACCAGGTGATGCTCTGCATCACCGACGCGGACCCGCGGCGGGAGGAGTCCTTCCTGCGGACCCTCGCCGCGCACGGGGTGGACGGGCTGATCATGATAGGTACGGGCAAGAACACGGCCATGGCCAACGCGCTGCTCGCCGAGGGCATCGGGGTCGTCAACGTCATCCGCGCCGCCGCCGAGAGCGCCGCGCCGTCGGTGCTCGCCTCCGACCGCGAGGGCGCCCACGCGGCCACCTCACACCTGCTCGACCTGGGTCACGAGCGGATCGGCTTCATCGGCGGCCTGCTGAGCGCCAACTCCGGCCTGGAGCGGTTCGCCGGCTACGAGCAGGCACTGAGGGAACGCGGCCGTCAGGTCGACGAGTCACTCGTCGAACGCGGGCCGTTCGACTCCGCCTTCGGCGCCGAGGCGACGGAGCGGCTGCTGCGCCACAACCCGGAGATGACGGCGCTGTTCGCCGCGAACCACGAGGCCGTGTTCGGCATGCTGCCCACACTCGTCGGTGCCGGCGTCGTCATTCCCGAGCAGCTCTCGCTGATCTGCTACGAGGACATCCCCTGGCTGCGCTGGTGGCAGCCCCCCATCACCGTCGTCGACAACGGGGCCCACGAACTCGGGGATCTCGCCATGAACCTCCTGCTCCAGCAGATCGAACGGACCGACCGGTCGACGGCTCCGGCACGGACCACCGGCCGGGCAGGCCGGGCCTACCGGGTGGGCGCCCAGCTCGTCCTGCGCTCCTCCTGCGCGAAACCGGCCGCCCCCCGCTGAGGTGAACCGCCACGACCCATGATCCTCGAACCCGCGGAGGCCCGCCCGGGACCGCCGCCGTTCTCCTGCTCTCCCAGACGTACGGGGCATGGACAGGGGTGGCGGGGCATTTTACAGTTCGGGGATGTGCTGATCGCGGGTTTCCCAGTGAGGCTGTGGCATGCCAAAACGGTTGCTCTACGTTCCCACGCACCGGCGCTGTCCCGAGGCCATCGTCTCGTATCTGGACGAGAGCCTGTTCCTCGCCCGCGAGTACGGGGAGGAGATCCCCTTCCTGCTCGTCGAGTCGTTTCCGGCCGACTGGATCCCCGAGCATGCCGAGTTGCTCGGGCGGCTCAGCGTCGAGCGGTCCGCGCGGGCCTTTCATCTGATACCGGAGGGGCGGCGAGCCTACGTACGGGCGCTGGTGGAAGCGGCGGCCGATGAACCGGCGGATCGGGATCGGCTGGAAAGGCTCCTGATCCCGGAGGGGGTCTCGTACGGGGCGGGGCCGAACATCGCCGCGTTGGTCGCGGTGGCACTCGACGCCCAGGTACTGCTGCGCCGGGACTCCGACACGCGCCCGATGCCGCGTGGGGAGGTCCTCGCGTTTCCCGGAGAGCTGGAACTGCGCGCGCTGGCCGGACAGGGGGTGTATTTCGTCGCCAGCACCTATGTGGGAGATCCGCCGCTGGACCGGCGCGACCTGCTGTCGGCGGGACCGGAGTTCGTGCGCCGTATCGAGCGCGAGATCAAACCCGGCCTGAGCGATCGGGAGATCGACGAGCTGCTCCGCGAGTACCTGGTCGACGAGCCGGCCCGCGGCTACGACTCCGATTTCGTCACCCCCGACCGGCCTGGAAGCGTGGAGATGGGCGTCTCCTGCGTCAAGGAGATCTTCCGTACGGTGCCGGAGATGCCGCTCACCGAGATGCTCGGATCGGACTTCATCCAGCGGAACCTGCTGCTGGCCGTCGGGTATCCGGTGTTGTTCCACTCCCGGAAGGTCTACCACCGCTACGACGAGACCCGGCGCGGGCGCTCCGACTTCTCGGCCGCGGTCCGCTACGCGGTACGGGACCTGCGTTACCTGTTGTTCTGGCGGATCTGGAGCGAGCTGGCCGCGCTGGTGGCCGCGCGGCCCGAGGACTTCTGGCGCCCGCCGGGAGAGGTCGACGCGGAACGGTTCGGTGCGGCGGCACGGCAGGCGGTCGCCCGGCAGACTCCGTCGCTCCCCGGCGTCGCGGCGGAGTTCGGCGCGGCGCACCTGGCCGCGGCGGCGGAGACCGGTGGCGACGTCGCGGCACGGCTGAACGCGATCGGTACGGCCGCGCTCGACGGTACCGACCGTCATGTCGCGGAGGTCGTGGACGGGTTCGCCGACTACTGTTTCCTGCTGGAGCACTGGCCCGCGCTGGTCGCCGCCGCCTCCCGCTCGGCCGATCTGGTCCGGGCCCTGACCTCGGTGGGGGAGGGCCGACTCGGATGACCGACGGCAGGCCGCGCAACAGCGGTCAGGAGGTACCGTACTCGGCCGCCTTCCGGCGGCAGGTCGCCAACGCGGTCAGAGCGGCCGAGTTCGAGGCCCGGGAGTTCGCCGGGGTGCCGGTCTTCCACGACCAGCCCAGCCTGCTGGAGGCCGGCATCCGGACCGTCGATCCGGCGCTGGACTGCTGGGTGGAGCAACGCGAACTACATGCAGGCGAGCGTGCTGTTAGAGACCTGAGATCAGCTCCCTGAGCTCCGCCTCGCGGGGTGAGCCCACCTGGTGGAACCGGTCGGCGGCCAGCCGCCACCGCCCGGCGGCGGCCCCGGTGTCGCCCGCCGCCGCCCAGGTCTCACCAAGCAGGGTGAGAATCCGGGCCTGCGCCAGCGCGTCGTCGGCTTCGGCCGCGATCTGCAGCGCCTGGTCGAGCCGGGTGACCGCCTCGGTGAGGCGGCCCGCGTCGGCCGCCACGGCGCCGAGCCCCGCGGTGGCCTCCGCCTCGCCGCGCCGCTGCCCGTACTCGACGAACGGCGACAGCGCCCGCGCGAACGCCGCCTCGGCCTCGTCGATCTCACCCCGGTCGCGGTGCGCCCAGCCAAGCCTGACCAGCGCGTCGGATTCGGTCAGCTTCGCTCCCTGCTCGCGTGCGATCTCCAGCACCTGCCGGTAGAACCCGGCGGCCAGGTCAGCGTGTCCGCGTACCCGCTGGACCTCCCCGATCGCGGTCAGCGCGTAGCTCTCCCCACTGCGGTCGTGGAACTCACGCTGCATGACCAGTGACCGCTCCGCCTGGGCCATGGCCTCGTCGAGCCGCCCCAGCTGGAGGTAGCTCATCGCGAGATGGGTGTGGGTGTACGCCACTCCGGTCAGGTCGTCGATCCCGGCCCAGGCCGGCAGTGCCCGCTCGAAGTAGGCGGTCGCCTCGACCATCCGGCCTCGATCCAGGCAGACCTCACCCATCCCGTTGAGCATGAAGGCGCTCAGCAGCGCGCTGTCCAGGTCCGTCGCGATGGCCAGGCCCGCCTCGTAGCAGGCGATGGCCTGGGCCGGGCGGCCCTGGTCCCGGTAGACGTTCCCGAGGTTGCGCAGGATGCACGCCTCGCCCCGCCGGTTGCCCGCCAGCCTCGCCGCCTCCAGCGCCAGCTCGTGGGTCGCCGCCCATTCGGCCCAGCGGGCGAGCACCCGGAAATGGTAGTGCAGCGGATCGGCGAGTTCCCAGGTCAGGTCCCACAGCCGGTGCTCGTAGGCCTGCCCGACGGCGGCGACGATGCCCGCCTCCTCGGTGACGAACCAGTCCATCGGCCGGGGACCGACCAGGGCGTCGGCGTCGAGGTCGCGGGGCAGCCAGAGCCTCGCCCGGGGAGCCAGGGCGTCCCGTTTGCTGTTCGGCGACATCAGGTAGAGGGCGCGTTTGGACAGCGCCAGATACCCGCCCAGAACACGTTCCATGGCCTCGTCCGCGGGACCGTGGTCACGCAGCCGTTCCTGGGCGAACGAGCGCAGCAGGTCATGAAAGCGGAAGCGGAGCTGTCCCACCGCGTCCTCGCCGACCGCCTCCAGGAGCTGGACGTCGGCCAGCCGCTCGATGAGCTCCTCCGCGGCCGCCAGGTCGGAGTCGAGCGCCGCCGCGAGCACCCAGGGGGCGAAGTCGGGTGCTCTGACCAGGCCGAGCAGCCGGAACGCCGACTGCTCCTCCGCGCTCAGGGCCGCATAGCTCAGGGAGAACGAGGCACGCACGCTGAGATCACCGACTTTCAGCTCTTCGAGGCGGCGGTGCTCGTCCTCCAGCCGGGTGAGCATCCGGGCCAGCCGCCAGTGCGGCCGGACCGCCAGTCTGGCCCCGGTGATCCGGACCGCGAGCGGGAGGTGGCCGCAGAGCCGTACCAGCCGCTCGGCGGCCTCCGCCTCGGCATCGACCCGAGCCGGACCGACGATCTTCCTCAGCAGTTCGAGCGCCGCCTCGTGCGTCAGCACGTCCAGGTCGAAACCTCGGGCGCCCTCCAGCGTGGGAAGGCGCTCGCGGCTCGTGATCAGTGCCGCGCAGCCGGGCATGCCGGGCAGCAACGGCCGGAGCTGGGCGGCGGACGCGGCGTTGTCGAGAACGACGAGCACCCGCCTGCCGTCCAGCAGCCCCCGGTAGAAGGCGGCGCGTTCGGCCGCGTCCGGCGGGATCGCCGGGCCCTGCACGCCGAACGCGCGCAGGAACCCGGCGAGGACGTCCGAGGGGTCGAGGGATTCGGCTTCCGCGCCCCGGAGGTTCACGTACAACTGGCCGTCGGGGAAGAAGTCCCGGAGCCGGTGCGCCAGCCGTACCGCGAGGGTGGTCTTGCCGACCCCGCCCATGCCCGAGATCGCACTCAGCACCACCGTGTCCTCGGCTCCGACGAGCCAGGAGCGCAGGGTCTCCAACGCCTCCTCACGTCCGGTGAAGTCCGCGAGGTCGGCGGGAAGCTGGTAGAGCCCCGCGGTGATGGTGAACGGCTGGTCCAGATGCTGATGGATGATCAGGTCTCGTCCGGCGACGTAGAGGTCGCGTCCGGCGTGCATCTCAGGCATCGCACCTGCCGCATCGGGAAGGAGTCCAGAGTGACACGAGGATTATCCCCGAGCGGAGCCCGATGATGAAGGCGATTGTCACCAACATTTCCCGCCACGACGGAGCACATGTCCTCGAAGCGCGCTACGGCGACTGGCGGATCACCGTTCACCTGCGTCCGGACACCGGGCCGGGGACGGCCACCGAGCTCGCGGAGCCGCTCGGGGCCGTGGCCGCGGCCCTGGCGGCGGCACCGGCGGCGGACCCGCCCTGGAGCGACGCCGAGGACGCGGCGCTGGTACGCGCCTTCGACGCCTGCTACGACCTCGACGCGGTGGCCGCGCGCCTGGGACGGCCCGCCGGGAGCGTACGGCGGCGGCTGACGCTCTTCGGCAGGCTGCCCGCGATGGATCCGGTGACCGGTCGGCTCATCGAGCCGTCGGATGACCTCGCCACCCCCTGACCTCGGCACGGTCCGCGGTCAGTGCGGCCGGCGTTCGAACAGGGTCCCGTTCACCACCATGGCGTCGAGGTCGGCCTCCCGGAACACCGCCATCGCCTCGGCCGGGGTCTCGACGATCGGCTCGCCGCGGATGTTGAGGGAGGTGTTCAACAGCACCGGGGGCGCGCCGAGGCCGGCGAACTCCGCCAGCAGCCGGCCGAGCGACGGGTGGTCCTCCTGCTCCAGCGTCTGGACTCGGGCCGTGCCGTCCACATGGCATACGCCCGCGAGCGTCTTTCGGTGCTCCGGCCGGATGGGCCAGGCGAACTGCATCCAGGGTGAGGCGCAGTCGGCGTCGAAGTAGTCCCCGGCCGCCTCCGCGAGGACCACCGGGGCGAGCGGCCGGAACCACTCTCGGTGTTTGATGCGGCTGTTGATCCGCCGTGCGACGTCGGCGCGCCGGGGGTCGGCGAGGATGCTGCGGTGGCCGAGCGCTCGCGGTCCGAACTCCGAGCGCCCTTCGAACCAGCCGACCACCCCGCCCCGGTCGAGCAGCTCGGCCGTGCGACGCAGGACCCGGTCGTCGATCTCCTCCGTGCCGTAGGTTCGCCCCTGGTATGGGCCGACGGGGAAGCGCGCGGTCGAGGCCGGCGGGTCGAGTTCGAGTGCGGCGAGGATCGCCGCGCCGAGCGCCGTTCCGTCATCACCGGGGGCATAGACCACGTGGACCCGTTCGAACGGGGTGTTCTTTATGATCTTTCCGTTGAACGCGCAGTTCAGCGCGACTCCCCCGGCCAGGCACAGGTTGGGGCAGCCGGTCACCCGCCAGGCGTGGTCCAGCACGTGCAGCAGGATCTGTTCCAGGACCCACTGACCGGCGAAGGCGATGCTCGCGTCGATCTCGAACCCGCCGGACACCCGGTCCGAGCGGATCCGGCGGATCCGCTCGACCACGCCGTACGGTCCCTCAAGCGTGATGGTGAAGCGTCCGTCCGGCAACAGCTCGACGGCCTCCATGAGCTCGCCGGTGAACCGGTCGTCACCGTAGGGTGCCAGGGCCATCGTCTTGCCGGCCTGCATGAAGGCGAAGCCGATCCCCTCGGTGACCGCCCGGTAGAGGTCGCCGAGCGAGTTGGACATCAGCGCCGTCAGGTCGTTGGACGACGTGGCGCCCCGCTTGGCCCCCACCACCTGGCCGAGCCGGGTGAGCTCGTTGCCCCGGCCCAGCATCCAGGTGGTCGTCTCCCGCTCGTGCCGGTCCGCGGCGCCCGGTCCGACGACGCTTCCCGCTCCGTCCACGACCAGCACCACGGCCTCCTCGAAAGGGCTGGTGAAGAAGGTGCTCGCGGCGTGCGACCGGTGGTGGTTGACCCAGCGGATCGAGATCTCGGGTTCCCAGCCGCGCAGCGGGGTGAGCATGTCGTTCGCGGCGAAGGCCCGGATGTCCTCGGCCTTCAGGCCTGCCGCGTCCAGGCAGTAGGCGAGGGAGGCCCGGCAGGGGTCGGGGTCCAGCAGCGCGTAGCGGACCCGGCTGAGCCGCTCGTCCTCGATCGCGACGCTGCCGCCGTCCTCGGTGATCAGCCAGGTGGCGAAGTCGTGAATGGACCCGCCGAACCCTATGACGCCCGTCATACTTTCTCCTTCGTTAGGTCTCGGCGCTGCCGGCCCACGGGTTGCACAGGTGGACGAGGAGGATCGCGATCGCCCAGCGGTCGGGCATCACCGAGACGGCGCCCAGCGCCACCGGCGGGGCCGCCCACTGGTACAGCCGTGCCGTGTCCGTGGCGACGAGGAGCTGGGCATAGGCGAGGGTCACGGTGACGACGAGCATGGGCACGACGCGCGCGTCGGTGACGAGCAGCGCGAGCAGCCCGGCCCCCCAGGGCGTCAGCGTCGCCAGCGGGTCGAACCACTTTCCCGCGTGGTAGAGGCTGCCCGCCCGCCAGGGATTTCGCATCAGCTCGGACTGCCCGAAGTGGTCCTCGCCGACGGTGCCGGTCAGCCGGCGGATCAACGGGGCGGCGAGAGCGGCCAGGGGCAGCCAGTGCCAGGCGAAACAGGCGGCGAACAGCGGAGCCGACTCCTTGACGCACCCGGCGACGAGGGCCGCCAGCAGGGCTGGGAGCCAGAGCCCGTGCTGGAGGAGGATCGCCGAGCCGAGAGCCCAGGCGAGGGCCGTCCCGTCGACGAGCACCGGCCAGCGGAGCTGGATCCGCCAGATTCCCGGCATGCCGCATATCAACAGGCCGCCGACCACCCGCAGGCGCGCGTCGGGGATCCAGGGTTCCATCCATACGGTGACCAGCGGCGGCAGCGCCACCAGGTGCGCGGTCGTGCACCAGCGCCATCGGCGTGGGGAGTCCCCGCACAGCGCGGGCAGCAGCCAGCGCAGCATGAACGGCAGCGCGACCGGCTGCCCGGCTCCCGCCCGCAGGTAGCGGCGGCCATCGGGACAGACGGCCCGCACCGGCCAGTTGATCAGGCTCAACCCGAGCAGTACCAGGGAGAGACCGAGCGACCACAGCGCCGCGCTCACGGATCACCGCACTGCTCGCACCACCAGCAACCGGTGGCGTACGGGGTGGGTCCCAGCGGCGCGGGACGGTCGCACCGGGATCTCAGCCGCACCGGAGAGGTCTCCGGGGTCTCGATGGCCAGCATGGTCTCCGTGACGTGTCCGACGAACCCGCCGGTCAGCCGCTGTTCGGTCAGGCCCCGCAGGGCGTGCGCCATGTCGATGACTCCGATCCCGCGTCCACCCGGCGCGTCCGCCGGATAGGGCACGGTCGTCCATCTCGACGATCGGGCCGTCTTCAGCCGGACCTTGCCGGTGTAGAAGTTCGGGTCGGGGATCGCGAGGGTCCCCTCCGTCCCGAAGATCTCCAGATGCGGGATCCGGGTTCCCCACACCTCGAAACTCGTCGTCAGGGTGGCGACGGCCCCGGTTTCGAACTCCAGGAGGGCCGCCAGGTGGGTCGGCACATCCGCGAGGAAGGTCTCCCCGGCGCGTGGTCCGGTGTCGATCGACCGCCGCGGTGAGGGCCGGCGGTGCGCGCCGACGACGTCGCGCACCGGGCCGAGCAGTCCGACCAGCATGCTCAGGTAGTAGACGCCCATGTCCAGCAGCGGTCCCGCGCCGGGCTGGTAGAAGACCTCGGGCGTGGGACAGCTCCGTTCGTGTCCGGGGGTCAGGAGTGCCGCCGCCGCACCCAGCGGATGTCCGATCAGGCCCTGGTCGATCGCGCGGCGGGCGGCCTGGGCGGCGGCCCCGAGTGCGGTGTCGGGCGCGCCGCCCAGCATCGCGCCGGCCGCCGGGGCCGTGGCCAGCAGTTCGTCCAGCTCCGCGGCCGAGGCGGCGAGCGGTTTCTCGGTGTAGACGGACTTGCCGGCTCCCAGCGCCTGACGGGTGATCCCGGCGTGCCACCGCGGCGGGGTCAGGTTGATCACCAGCTCGATCGAGGCGTCCCGCAGCGTCTCGGGCAGGGAGGCCGGCACGGCCCGCGCGCAGGACGCGGCCAGCTGCCGGGCCCGCTCGGGAATCGAATCGCAGCAGGCGACGATGTCGATGATCGGCGCCCTGGTCAGGGTCCTCAGATATTTGGCGGAGACGTTCCCGCAGCCGACGACGGCGCACCTGACAGGGGGGACCGGCATGTCTGCCTCGCGTGAGTGGGGCTGAACCGTCATGGCGAATATCGGAAGGCTCTGCTCTTATTAGAGGAGAAAGCCGGAGAATGACAAGGAAAAACTCGATTCTGTCATCGGATGACATTTACGGAGATGCCGTGGCGGAAATTCGGCCATTCCGTTTCGGGGTGGAGACGGCGGGTGCCCCGAACGCGGCCCGCTGGCGGGACACCGCCCGCGCGGTCGAGGACCTCGGCTACCGGACGCTGCTCGTCATCGATCATCTCAGCGACCAGCTCGCACCGGTTCCGGCGATGCTGGCGGCGGCCGACGCCACGACGACGCTGAGGGTCGGCTCGCACATGCTCGCCAACGAGTTCCGCCATCCGGCGTTGCTGGCGAAGGAGGCGGCCACCGTCGACCTGCTGTCGGAGGGACGGCTGGAGCTCGGCCTCGGGGCGGGGTGGAACCGCGCCGAGCACGACCGGATCGGGGTCGAGCTGCCCGCCCCGCCCACCCGGGTGGACCGGCTGGCCGAGGCGATCGCCGTCGTCAAGGGTCTGCTGGAGCACGAGTCGTTCAGCTTCTCCGGCCGCCACTACGCCCTCGACGAGGTGACCGGACTGCCACGGCCGGTGCAGCGGCCGAGGCCGCCGCTGATGGTGGGCGGCGGCGGGCGGGCGATCCTGTCGCTGGCCGCGCGCGAGGCCGACATCGTCGGCCTGAACGCCAACCTGGCGTCGAGCCGTTCGGACGCCTCCAGCGCGGCGACCATGACCGGGGCGGCCACCGCCGCCAAGGTGGAGTGGATCCGGGCCGCGGCCGGATCCCGGTTCGACGCGCTGGAACTCAGCGTCCGGGTCTACTACACGGCGGTGACCCAGGACGCGGAAGCGGCGGCCGCGGAACTCGGCCCGCTCACCGGGTTACCGGTCGCCGAAGCACTGCGCTCGCCCCATCTGCTGCTGGGCGACACCGAGCGGCTGGTGGACTCCCTCCAGGAATATCGCGAAATATACGGCATTTCCTATTTTGTAATTACGGCCGATGCCTATGAGGCGTTCGCCGGGGTCGTCTCCAGGCTGGGATAACCGAGGCGGATGTAAACTTCGGGGATTCTGTTCCGGCCGCCTTCGCCCTACTGTGGTCCCAGAGTCGTCGGCGTAGGGGCGGTTTCAGATGGACATAGCTGCGGTGTCGTCCGCGGTGGCTCTCATGGTCGCCGGCGGCGCGGCCACGACCATGGGCGAGCAGGTGGCCCTGGACCTGGTCGAGCGGATCCGCGAGAGGATACGCGCGATCTTCGGCTCCGACGAGCGCTCGGCGGAGACGCTGGACCAGGCGATCGAGGAGCCCGGCGACGAGAGCCGGATCAGGTCGCTGGCCGAGGCACTGTCCTGGTACGCGCGGCGGGACGAGGAGTTCGCCAGCGAGCTGGAGGGGTGGGCGCGCGACCATCCGGCTCCGGCGTCCCTCGTGCAGAACGTCCGCGCGGGCAGGGACGCCTACGCGGCCGGCCGGGACATGACGGTCAACCAGCGATCCGACCCCTGAGACCACCCGCGATCCCAGCACGATCCACCACTGCGCAAATCGCCCTTGGGCTACAGCTTGGCGGCGATGTCGGCACCGAGGTCCGTGTCCACGTTGGTCCAGTACCGCACGAACCGATCGCGGATGTCGTCGTCACGAATCCGGAGTCCTTGACCGACGAGCGTGGCGATCATGCGTTCGCGGCCGGTGCCGGTGAAGCTGAAGGAGGCGACGCCATGCCTAGGACGCGGCACATCGTGTTCCTGGTGTTCGACGGCATGAAGATGCTCGACATCTGTGGTCCCGCCGAGGTCTTCTCCGAGGCGAACCATTTCGGAGCGCACTACCAACTCACCTATGCGTCGACTTCCGGGCGGGCTGTGGCGACGTCGATCGGAACGACATTCGCTGTCGATCAGGCGGTCAGCCAGGTCGAACGGGCCGACACCGTCGTGGTCTCGGGCGGCGACGACCTCCCCACGAAACCGATCCCGCCTGACCTGGTCGCCGCCGCGGCCGCGCTACAGGCCCGCTGTACTCGGATGGTGTCCATCTGCACCGGGTCGTTCGTGCTGGCATCCTCGGGGCTGCTCGACGGGCGGCGGGCCACCACGCACTGGAGGTATGCCAGTTTGCTCGCTCGAGCGTTCCCAAAGGTCTCGGTGTCACCGGATGCGCTCTTCGTTCATGACCGCGGCATCTACACCTCTGCCGGTGTCTCCGCCGGCATCGACCTGGCACTGTCTCTCGTCGAGCAGGATCACGGCCCCGACCTGGCCCGTGACGTGGCGCGCAGCCTCGTGATGTTCATGCAGCGGCCTGGAGGACAGTCACAGTTCGCAGTTCCACTCCAGATTCGGGCACCACGGACGCCCACACTGCGCGCCGTGGTGGACTTGGTCTCCGCGCAGCCGGCGCTCGCGCACAGCACAAGCTCGCTGGCCGCGCACGCCGGGGTCAGTCCGCGCCATCTCGCGCGCCTCTTCGCCAACGAGCTCGACATCTCGCCGGCCAAGTTCGTCGAACGCACACGGCTCGACCACGCTCAGGCGCTCCTGGACTCCGGACACGGCGTCGCGGAAACGGCGAGACTGGTCGGATTCGGCAGCGCCGAGACCCTGCGCCGGCTATTCGTGACCCGATTCGGAATCTCGCCCAGCCAGTACCGGGCCCGTTTCAAGACGACCACCCGGCGCCCCCAGGCCGGGCCGGGCTCAGGGCCCGGCCCGGCCGTGGGGTCATCTCGGACCCCGGCGGGCACGAACTGACCGGTTACTCCGGCCAGGCGTTGTTCTGGATGATGTCGACGAAGTTCGCGCGCTTGAACCGCCGGTCGAAGTGGGCGAGTACGTCGTCGTTCATCGTGCCGAAGGTGGTGTCCGGGCGATCCGCCATCCCCTCGTAGAACGCGTGCAGGATCTGACGCTTGAAGTCCGGACGGGGGTGAGCCTCAACCACCGCCTGTATATCGGCGTCGCTGATCTGGCCGAGATCCATGCCCAGTACATCAGTCTCCACCCCGAGCGTGACGACTCCGACTTCGGGAGCGAGATGGAGCGGCACCTCGGGGGTGGTGTGGAGGGCAATGGCGAGCCACACGTTGCGTGCCTCCTCCTCGGAACGGCCGTGGTCGCGGAGGAAGTCGAACGCGGCGTCCGCGCCGTCGATCTCGAAGCGCTGGTGGCACTTGCGGAACGTCTGGGTGAGGCCCAGGTCGTGGAACATTCCGCCGACGTAGGCCAACTCCGGGTCGACCTCGACGCCGCGCGCTTTCGACTTGAGCATCCCCCACAAGAAGACGCGTCGCGAATGATGGAACAGTGTGTCGCCCACGACGGCATCGTCTGTGGCACTCCGCACCACCTCGGTTGCCTCGCGGACAAGGGCGGTATCGGGAATCTGGATTCCTGCGATGATCTCGGTCACGGGACCTCCTGGTCAGTTGAGCGTCAGGGACTCCTCCAGCGTCGCGGCGCAAAGGCGTTTCGCATCCCACGGCACCGGACAGGAATCGCTCGATCCGCGACAAGGCGATCCGTGCGGAGCGCGGCCTGCCTACTGCGACGTCTCCGCTGGATGGCAGAACGGCTTGAACACGGCCGATCACTCTTGGCCGTCTCTGCTCTCTGAGAATGACCTGATGGGTTTTCGCACCGTTTGAACCCTGTCCGAAGTGTCCCCGCCGCCCCTACCCCTCGGACCTGTCCGATGCCCGCCGACAACCTCACCCGACACATCACCGGCGAAACCCAGCTACATGACCGGCGATCAATCATGAACTTCGCTTTCAGCCGCCCCCTCAGGTCGCCTGCTGTGAGGCGGCGGCCTCCGGGCGCAGGTCGGCGAGGCTCAGCCGGTGCGCCGGCTCCTCCGGCAGCACGACCCGGCGGGTGGGGCTGAGGTCCGGTCCGATGTGGAACAGCTCGCCGGGCTCCATCAGATGCCACTGGGGATGGTCGTCCATGCGCTCGCTGGCGACCACGGACGCGGAGGTGCCCGCCAGGTCCCGGGAACGGACCCGCATCCGGTCGTTGCTGCCGCTGTGGTCGAGGTGCCGGACACCGTGCTGCCCGCCGGCGGCCCGCCGGAGTAGGTAAAGCCGGTGGGTGTCGGGATAGCGCAGCGCCCACAAATCCCGCGGCGTGGTGAGGACCAGGTTGAGCGCGTAGACGGGCAGGTTCCTGGCGACCCAGCGTGCGGCGCTCTCGATGCCGGCGGCGACGTCGCCGCCGTGCGCCCTGGTCTCACGGGTGATCAGCGCGAAGAAGCGCTCCGAGTCGGTGTCCCCCTGGACCAGTTCCCGGTCCCTCCCCAGTTCCGCGTCGAGGTCGTCCAGGCCCTCGATCACCCCGTTGTGCGCGAAGAGCCGCCCGTCCTGCAGGAAGGGATGCGTGTTGCGCACCTCCAGGTCGCCGGTGGAGGCGAACCGGACGTGCGCCAGAAAGGTGGTGGACTCCACCTCCTTGGCCTCCTCGGCGAAGCACCGGTCCTCGTAGGCGGCGATGGGAGCCTTGTGCATGTGCGGGGTGCCGTCGGCGTCGAAGTAGCCCAGCCCGGTCCCGTCGGGGTCGCGGTGGCTCTGGTGACTCAGGCTGTCCGGGGCGTCCAGCAGCCAGAAGGTGGCACGCGTACGTTCAGGGATGCTGCTCAGGCCGAACAGACGGCACATCTCAGGGTCTCCTTCTCCGTCACTTCTGCTCCGGCCGCACCGGCCCGTACCCGACCTGGCGCCGTCAGCCGTGGCGCCGGAGCCTCCTGGCCCCGGTGCCGTGCGCGAACCCGCCGGCGTCCTCGGCGGTGTGACGCGGCCGATCCTGGTCGGAAAGGCGGGGCAGGACCCGGCACAGGTCCTGCAGCAACAGGTCGGCCAGGTCGTTGCTGAAACCGTTACGGACGACGACGCGCAGCACCGCCAGGTCCGTGCGGTTCCTCGGAAAGGTGTAGGCGGGCACCAGCCAGCCGCGCTCGCGCAGCGCGGCGGAGACGTCGAAGACCGTGAAGTTGTCGATCCCCTCCCGTACCCGGAAGGCGAACACCGGAGCCTGGCCGCCGTCGGTGATCAGCTCGAACCGGTCCAGCCTGGCGATCTCCCCGGACAGCCGGGTCGCCACGTCCCGGCAGGTCTGCTGGACCCTGCGGTAGCCGTCGAAGCCCAGCCTCAGGAAGTTGTAGTACTGCGCGACCACCTGGGCGCCGGGGCGGGAGAAGTTCAGCGCGAAGGTCGGCATGTCCCCGCCGAGGTAGTTGACGTGAAAGACCAGGTCGTCGGGGAGTGCCTCGGAGTCGCGCCACAGCGCCCAGCCCACTCCCGGCATCACCAGCCCGAACTTGTGCCCGGAGGTGTTGATCGACGCCACCCTCGGCACCCGGAAATCCCAGTGCAGGTCGGGGTCGAGGAAGGGCGCGATCATCGCGCCGGAGGCGCCGTCCACGTGGATCGGCACGTCGAGTCCGGTACGGGCCTGCAGGTCGTCCAGGGCCGCGGCGATGTCGGCGACGGGCTCGTAGCTGCCGTCGTAGGTGGAGCCCAGGATGGCCACGACCCCGATGGTGTTCTCGTCGCACAGCTCGACGGCCGTCTCCGGGCTCAGGTGGTACCGGTCGCCCTCCATCGGCACGTACCGGGGTTCCACGTCGAAGTAGTCGGCGAACTTCTCCCAGCAGATCTGCACGTTGACGCCCATCACCAGGTTGGGCCGCCCGGCCGGCCGTCCCTCGGCCTGGCGCCGGTGCCGCCAGCGCCGCTTGAGCGCCAGACCGCCCAGCATCGCCGCCTCACTCGAACCGGTCGTCGAGCAGCCCACCGCGCGATGGGGCTCCTCGGCGTGCCAGAGCCGGGCGAGCATGTCCACGCACCGGATCTCCAGCTCCGCGGTCTGCGGATACTCATCCTTGTCGATCATGTTCTTCTCGGCGCACTCGGCCATCAGCCGCCGCGCCTGCGGCTCCGCCCAGGTGGTGACGAACGTCGCCAGGTTCAGCCGCGCGTTGCCGTCCAGCATCAGCTCGTCGTGCACCAGCTGGTAGGCCGTCTCCGGCTCCATCTCCCCGGCGGGCATGGCGTAGCGCGGGACCCGGACCGGCTCCCGGCTGAAGATCGGGTTGACCTCCAGATCGCGGCTTCCCCGCCCGGTGTGACCGGGCCGCCTCAGCGGCATCGTCCCACCCCCTTCCCCAGCCGACCAACGCCCTCACCTGGGCTTTCCCCCTAGGCTGGGTACCCGTGCCGCCGCGGTACGACACCAACCGCCGGTGATCCGCCCGGCTCCGTCACCGGTACGGCTGCCACCTGACCGTCTGGTCGCGGGCCTTGAAACTGCGCATCCGGTGTTCCCACTGCGACCGGATACCCGGGTTGCTGCGCAGCACGGGCAGGACGCTGGTGACCAGCTTCAGCTCGCGGAGGCGGCGCAGCACCGGAAAACCGCGCCAGCGGGTGACGTCGAAGCCGTAGCCCTCGGCGAGCGACGTGTGCTCGTCGGCGGGGTAGTCCATCCGCAGGCGGCCGACCGCCACCGGGGCGAGGTCCCACTCACGCGGACCTATCCCGGTGCTGTCGAAGTCGCACAGCACCGGCCCCTTGGGTCCGGCGATGACGTTGCCCATGAACACGTCACCGTGGATGACCCCGGCGGGGAGCGCGTAGTCGAGCGCGGCGAGCCGCTCCTCGACCTCGTCGCACTCGTCCAGCAGGAAGGCGTGGTCGCCCGCGGACAGGTCCTCCGGTTCGGCGAGCCGCTGACGGACCTCGGTCATCGGGGCCCACTCCGGCAGGTCCACCGGCGGGTCCGGCAGCCTGTGCAGGTGTCTGAGCAGGGTGGCCAGCTCGCCTCCGCCGGGGCGCGGGCCCACCTCGGGGGTGTACTTCCACAGCGTGACCAGGTGGCCCTCCACCTGGAGCGGCTGCTCGCAGCCCGGCCAGAGCCGCACTGCGGGGAAGTCGTGGTCGGCCAGCCAGCGGGCGACCCGCACCACGGTCGGCACCCGCGAGCGGGCGGCCGAGGATCCGGCGATGCGCACCACGACGGGCGCCCGGCGCAGGCGGAAGACCGCGTTGTTCGTGAACTTGATCAGCTCGGCGTCACCGGGCGCGAGCCCGGCCCGGTCACAGACCGATGCCAGCAGCGAGTGGAGCCGGTCGCGGGTGAGGCCGCCGGCCTGACCGGCGGCATGGTCTGCGGCGTGGTCGGTGGTCATCGTCATGCCGCACGCACCACCGAGATGCGCCGGGCGAGGTCCTGGGCGTCACCGGCGTGCGCCCGCATCATGGCGACCGCCTGCAGCGGCGCGAGACGGTCGATGATCCGCATCGAGCGGATCTCGGTCGCCAGGGTGACCGCCTCGTTGCCGTTGGCGATCCCGGCGGTCATGTCACCGGCTCTGAGCTGCACCGTCGCCAGCGCGGTCAGCTCGAAGGCCCTGCTCCTGGCCATGCTCAGATCGCGCTGCCCGAGCGCGTCGGCGAGGAAGCGCTCGGCGATGCCGAGGTGGCTGTCGAGGTGGGTCTCGGCGAGGTCGGAGTGCACCATGCCGCTCGTGGCGTCGAGGTCGGCGGTGCCGAAGAAGCTCACCCAGGCCGGGGACTCGCGGTCACGGGCGCGAGCCAGCTCGTCGGCCGCCCGGTTGATCGACTTGAGCGCGAGATCGCTGTCGCCCAGCAGGGCGTAGGCCCACGCCTCGTTGGCGAAGAGCATCGCCACGGTCCGCTCGCAGCTGGCGTCCTGCGCGCAGATCTGTCCGAGCTGGAAGAACCGCAGCGCGTCCAGGATTCGGTCGCAGTGCAGGTGGACGCGGCCCATCCGGTACAGGACGTTGGCCGCCAGCGAGGAGTTCCTCGCGTGTTTGGCCTGTTCGAGCGCGCGGGCCAGGTGGCTTCTGGCCGAGCCGTACAGGCCGACGTCGAAGGAGGTCCAGCCCGCGAGGTTGTGCTGGTCGGCCAGCGCCTGGTGCAGGCGGAGGGTGACCGACTCCGGGCATGAGGCCCGCAGCAGCCGCTGTGACCAGGCCAGCTGTGCCACCACCGCGTCGCGGCAGACCCCGCCCCCGTGCCGGTAGTCCAGGGCGCGCAGCGTGCGGGTCACCGTCTCGATCTGCTCGACGTCGGCCATGCCGATGCGGTGCGGGACGGGGGTCTCCGTGGGCGTGACCGGCTCGGTCCACTCTTCCGCGTCCCCGGATGCCGCGCCGATGGTCACCTGCGCGGCGTGCGCGAGCAGGCGGCGCACCTGCTCGTCCTCATTGGAGTCGTCGCGCTGGTCGGCCGCCGCCGCCGGGGCCAGTGTCGTGCAGGAGGCGTCGTAGGCCAGACCCATGTAGCCACGGGGAATCCCCAGACCGTCGGCGATCCGGCCCAGCACGTCGTACGCCATCACCTGGCGGCCCTTGAGGATCTCGGATATCTCCGACTGGGACTGCGCGGTGAGGGCGGCGATGTGACGCTGTGAGACGCCGATCCGCTGCAGTAACCGGTATACGGTGGCCATGTCGCGGGCGGCCAGAGCCTGTCGCATCTGCGGGCGTTCCCAGAGTGCGGGATCGACTTCCCGCGCGTTCGCGTTGCTGACGTTCATCCCGATCTTCCCACGGCGGAGTTCCCTTGCCGCCAAGGTAACCAGCGATGCGGCGTCGCCGGAGCCGTATCGGTGCGACCGATCACCCAAGGTGATCGGCTCGGCCTATCACCCGACCGATCTGCGGACAGTATTGGTCCTGCGACTCTCCGTATATCGGCCTTGTCCCTCAGGATGGGGGATTCAGACCAGCGAGCGCGATCCCGCGGCCCTGGTGTCCTACTCGATAGGAGCAACGATGCTCACCGAGCACGCTCCAGCTCTGGAGGTCGGCGTGCGCGGCAGGCACCGCGGACGCTTTCGAGTGACCGCCTGGTGTCTCCCACCGGGCAACGCCGCCCGCCGGGCCCGCAGGCTGCTGCACGACCTGCTCTCCCGGCCGCCCTTCGCCCCCGACGACGTCGCCGACCTGGAGGTCGTGGTGACCGAGCTCGCCACGAACGCCGGCAGTTACGCCCCCGGCCCCTACGAGCTGCGCGTCCTGCACGACCGCGACCTGCCGATCAGGGCCGAGGTGGCCGACGCCGGCGGCGGGGTCCCGCTGATCGAACGTCTGCTGCGTCGCCCGTTCACGCTCCCCGGCCACCTGGACGAGCTGTCACTCGGCGGACGGGGCCTGCGGATCGTCGAGGAGTTCACCTCCGGGCGCTGCGGGGCGCGCTGGACCCGGCTGTGCGGCACCGGGCAGATCGGAACCGGCGTCTGGTTCGACCTTCCGGCGCACCGCCCCCGGATGTGAACCACCCGACGAGGCATGAGACCGGTTCACCGCCCGGACCTCGCCCTCAGCAGCGCGGACAGGCGCTCCACCTCAGGGTGATCGGGCCCGAGGGCGAGGTGCTTGACGCGCAGCGCGTCCCGGTAGCGTCGCCCCGCCTCCTCCGGACGGCCCTGAAGATCGTCCAGGTGTGCCAGATTCACCTGGCACACCGCCACCTCGTAGTGATCGGCGCCCAGGCGCTCGACGAAGATGTCCAGGGCCCGGCTCAGCGCCTCCTCCGCCGCCGCGAGCCTGCCCTGGTTCGCGAGTACCGCGCCGAGCACCGCCAGGTCCGCCGCGACCTGGTCGTGACGGGGACCGAGCACTCCGCGCCGGATCTCGATCGCGGCTCGCGCGTGGTGCTCTCCCGCGGGATCGTCGTCACCTCGGGCATGCGCGAGCCCCGCGAGATTGTGCAGAACGTCGGCGCGTGCCAGGGGGTCGTCCACCTCGTGCCGCTCCAGGCAGGCCAGCGCTCCGCGGTAGTGGGTCTCGGCCTCGCCGTAGCGGCCGAGTTCCTTGCAGAGCACCCCCAGGGCCAGCCGCACCGCCGCGCCCCGCGGCCGGTCCGCCTCGTCCACCAGCTCGAACGCCCGGCGCAGGTGCGCCTCCGCGGTGGTGTGCCGGGCCTGCCTGCGCTCGATGTCACCCATCCGGATCAGCGCGTCGGCGAGTGATGCGTCGCGTCCGCCCCCGGCGGGCGCCGAGGCCAGCGACTCCACGGCCCGCCGGGCCCACTCGTGTGCCTGCGGGTAGCGGGTGAGCCCGTGCCAGAGCGACGCCAGATCCACCAGAAGCGCGGCATGTCCGGTGAGATCCACCTGGCCCGCCACCTCACCCGCCCGCCGCGCCCACCGCTCACCCTCGGCGTACCAGCCGCGCCTTCGGCAGTACGCACCGCGCAGCAGGCACCGGCGGATCACCTTGATCCGATGACGGCGGACGACTCGTTCGAACACCGTCAGGCAGACGGCTCACAGTGGTTGGCGATGCGGATGGCCTCCGCGGTGGCGGTGCCGGTCTGCAGTGCCAGGAGGACGGGTACCGCCGCCGTGAGGATCAGCGTGTACAGGCGTGCGATCTTTCGCATAACCACTCCTTCTTTCCGGAGAATCAGGACGCCCTCATCGTGATCCCGGACGCTTGTGGCCCGCTTGGAAGCGACTGGCGCACCCGGCGCCGGAGGAACCGTCCTGCCCGCCTCCCTTTTTCGCCCGTTCGAGCGCATCGCACCGGTTTTCCCGCGGACCGTCGCGGCGGGTTCGTTGTTGTGCCGGACTCCGTGGGAGTGTTGCGGCTTATGAGTAGGTCGTTGAAGATGACACACATCCTGCTGGTGGCCGCGTTCGCCGCCGGCCTTTCCGCCTGTTCGGCGGAGGACGGCTCGTCCGCCTCCTCCACCGCCCCGGCCGTCTCCGCCTCTCCCTCCGGCCCTGATAGCACCCCCACCCCTGCTCCCGCCGTCACCGTCACCGTCACCGCGGAGCCCTCGTCTCCGGCCGGCTCGACCGACTCCCCCGCCGAACCCGCGGTGGACGAGCCGGGCGACGGCGCCGGGGACACCGGACCCGCCGTCTACCTGCTCGGACCACTCGGCACGAGTGCGGGACAGCCGGGCTGGATCACCGTGCGGACCGGCGACGGCGATGTGCAGCCGGTCATGCTCAGCCCGGACGCGGTGGTGCTCGACGCGCGGGGAACGATCTGCGACACGGGCAAGGTCCCGCACAGGTGCACCGCGGCACAACTGGAGAGGGCACTCAACGCGCGAAAGCCCCTGAACGCCAAGGTGACGCTCCAGGGCGGGGTGGCGGTAAGGATCGAGGCGACCACCGGGAAGTGACCGGGACCGGCGGATCCACGCATTCGGCTGCGTGGATCCGCCGTTTTCCCGCGTTTCCGCCCCGCCGTGAACGATGGAGCCTCCGCACTGCGATTCTGGGTGAAGACGAAACGCCGCCGCATCCTGGCGAATCGCCGTACCGTTGAACTGCTAGAACGGTGTTCATGCCACAAGCCCGCCGACAGGCGAGCACGGCAGAGGGCACACAGAGGTCGCGTAGATGTTGAAGCTGGACCGGTTGGTGAACGTTCTCGGTGGCTACGGGGCTCGGCTGTGCTGCGCTCCGGCGTCACGGGACGTCGAGCTGCGCAGCGTGGTGGTGCATGATCCGACCGACACCCGCCCCGCGACCGGTGACGTGTTCCTGGCGGTGGGCGTGGAGTCGGCGTCCGACGCCGTACGCCTGGCACAGGCGGCACGGGCCGTCACGGTACTGGTGCACGGGAACCCTCCCCTCGACGAGAGCGCGCTGGAACAGGCTCGTGCCGGTGGGATCGCCGTGCTGCTCGTCGAACCGGCGGTGTCCTGGAGCCAGCTCCTCGGCGTGGTGTACGGCCTGGTGCTCGAAGGCAGCCAGGCCGGGCGGGGACCGAACGATCTACTGGCCTTCGCGGACACGCTCGCGACCGAACTCGGCTACGCGGTGACGATCGAGGACCAGATGTCGCGGGTCCTGGCCTACTCCGGCTCGCAGCAGACCGCCGATCCGGCACGGCTGGAGACGATCCTGGGCAGGCGGGTGCCGGACGCCATGCGCCGGCTGTTCGAGCGGGAGGGCGTCTTCGCCCATCTGGCGACCTCCGACGAGCCGCTGTTCGTCGACCCCTCACCGGCACACGGCCTCAGAGGCCGCATGGTGGTCGCGGTGCGGGCGGGGCGCGAGTTGCTGGGATCGATCTGGGTCGAGTGCGAGAGCCCGCTGTCCGACACCCGCCGGACCATCCTGGAGGACGGGGCACGGGCGGTCGCGCTGCACCTGCTGCGTTCCCGGGTCAGCGCGGACCTGGAGCGTCAGGTGGAGTCCGATCTCGTCATCCAGCTGCTGGAGGGAACCGCCGACGCGGCCGCGGTGATCAGCAGGCTCGGCCTGCCCCGGGAGCGGTTCCGGGTGATCGCGCTCCAGGCGCACATCGCCGAGGAGCGGCATGCCGCGATCCTGCTGGCCTTCGAACGCGCGACCACCGGTTTCGGCTGGTCGCGGCCGGGGCGGAGCGCACTGTTCGGCAACACCCTGTACACGGTGCTGCCCTGCGACAACGATGCCACGCCCGCCCTGGACTGGCTCGCCGCGATCGCGAACGTGCTGCCGCGGCGGGTCACCGTGCTCGCCGGTGTCGGCGGCCCGGCGGGGCCCACCCAGCTGGCCGCGAGCAGGCAGGAGGCCGACGAGAGCCTCGCCCTCCGGGCGGTGCGGCCCGCCGGCGCCCCGGCGGTCGTCTACGACGAGGCGTGGGACGAGATCCTGCTGCAACGCCTCCGGTCCGCCGCCTCGGCGGGGCGTACCCCCGCCCGCGGGCCGGTCGCCGAGCTGACCCGGCATGACTCCGAGCACGGCACCCAGTACATCGCGACGTTGCGCGCATGGCTGGAGGCGCAGGGCGATCTGGCCGTCGCCGCCGGCCGTCTCAGTGTCCATCCGAACACCGTCCGTTACCGGCTGCGGAAGATGGCCGAGATCACGAACCTCCAGCTCGAACTGCCGGAGAAGCGGCTGGCGATGATCATCGCGCTGGCCGTCGGGCGAGCCTAGCCCCGCGGCGAGGACCGGCCGGCCGGTCCTCGCGGGGCGGAGGAGAAAGCCGCGGTGGGCGCCAGATCCGGGGCCCAGCTCCCGGCGCTTGTCGCCGCACGACAAAACACATCATTGTGCTTGTCCGAAACGCACACACCGTTCTCTGTCCATGCCAGCGATGCTCGAAACAGGCAATGAATATCAGAGCGGAGAAAATGGTCATGGGCATCGACGGTGGGCCGCGTACGGCGGTGGTGATCGGCGCCGGCGTGGTGGGGTTGTCCACCGCCTGGTTCCTGCAGGAGCGCGGCGTGGAGGTCACGGTCGTCGACCGGGACGACGTGGCCGCGGGCGCGTCATGGGGCAACGCGGGCTGGCTCTCCCCTGGGCTGGCCATCCCGCTGAACGAGCCCGGCGTCCTCCGCTACGGCCTGCGCTCCCTGCTCGACCCGAGCGCGCCGCTGCACATACCGGCCACCCCCGACCCGGCGCTGCTGTCGTTCCTCACCCGGTTCGCCATGAACTGCAGCTGGAAGTCCTGGGGCCGTGCCGTACGGGCCAACCTCCCGTTCAACGAGGAGTGCCTGGAGGCGTTCGACGTGCTCACCGCGAACGGCGTCGAGGCCCCCACGGTCGAGGCCCCGATCATGGCCGCCTTCGAGACCCCGCGGCAGGCCGTGGCGCTCCTGCACGAGCTCCAGCGCATCAACGAGTCCGGCCTGGAGATCAAGTACAGCGCGTTCGAGGGTGACGATCTCGGCAGGCAGGCGCCGCAGCTCTCCTCGCGCGCGCGGGCCGGGATCCGGCTGGACGGGCAGCGCTACGTCGACCCCGGAGAGTTCACCCGGTCACTCGCCCGCTCCGTCGTCGCCCGGGGCGCCACGATCCGGTCCGGCTTCCGGGTGATCGACGTCTACTCCCACTCCGGCGGGACCGCCGTCCGGTCGAGTGACGGGGACTCCGTCAGCGCCGACGTCGTCGTGCTGGCCACCGGCGCCTGGCTGAACCAGCTCGGCGCCTCCTGGGGCGTCCGGGTGCCGGTACGTGCCGGACGCGGTTACTCGTTCACCGTGCCGACGGACGAGCCCGTGCCCGGGCCGATCTACCTGCCCGCCGTGCGGGTGGCCTGCACGCCCTACCAGGGCAAGCTGCGCGTCGCCGGCACGATGGAGTTCCGGGACGCCGACGCCCCCCTGTACCAGAGGCGCGTCGACGCGATCATCGCGTCCGCCCGGCCGCTGCTCAGCGGCGTCTCCTGGGAGGAGCGCACCGACACCTGGGTCGGCCCGCGCCCCGTCACCCCCGACGGCAGGCCGCTGATCGGCGCCACCCGCGCCCCCGGCAGGTACGTCGCCGGCGGCCACGGCATGTGGGGATTCACCCACGGGCCGGTCACCGGTCGCATGCTGGCCGAGCAGATCACCACCGGAAAGCAGCCCGCGGCCCTACGGGACTTCGACCCCGTCCGCTGAGGCGGGACGGTTCGGCCCGCGGGCGGTGATCAGGACGCTGCCCGCGGGGATCGTGGCCCAGTCGGCGATGCCGTCGCGGATCCAGGCCACGGTCCCCGCGCCGTACTCGGCCGCCAGCTCCGCGCGATGGGCGTCGAGCCGCTCCAGAATCCGCCGGTAGAACGGCTCGGTGTGCTCGGTGAGGTCCTCGACGGCGTCGACGCCGAGACCGGCCGCGCGCAGGATCTCCAGGTACGTCCCGGCCTGCTCGATGGAGTGGACCTGGAACATCTCGAAGTACGTCGCCAGCCGAGGCCGCAGGTCGTCGGTGACGGGAACGTGCAGGCACGGGGCCTCCACCACCAGCCGGCCACCGGGCCGCAGCACCCGGACGAGCTCGGCGAAGAGCGGCTCCGGCGCGAAGTGCGGCGTCGACTCGAAGACCAGTACCGCGTCGAACGCACCGTCGGGGTAGGGCATGGCCAGCGCGTCGCACCGCTCGAAGGAGACCAGCGGCTCCACGCCCCGCTCGCGAGCCCACGCCCTCCCCCGTTCCAGCGCCCGCTCGTCGACGTCGATCGCCGTCACCCGCGCCCCGGTGCGCTCCGCCACCGTCACCGCGGGACGCCCGTTCCCACAGCCCACGTCCAGCACCAGCTCACCGGCCCGCGCGTCCAGGCGGTCGACCACGACCCCGGTCAGCCGGTCGGTGGCCTCCTCGATCGGCGTGTCGTCGTCGGGTCCCGACCAGTAGCCGTAGTGCAGGTCGAGCCCGCCGACCTTCTCCGTCAATGAGGCCAGGTAGTCGTAGGAACCCGTCGTGGGATACGGCGTGCTGGGCATCTTTCCTCCATATGCTGATCCGGCTCACCGGCTACCAGGACACCGGCAGTGATTCGAGGCTGTAGGCCGCGTTCATCGGGGTGAACCGGAGCTCCTCGAACGGGACGTCCAGCCGCAGGCCGGGGAAGCGGTTCAGCAGGCGGGGAACGCAGACCCGTAGTTCCAGCCTGGCCAGCTCGGCGCCCAGGCAGTAACGAGCGCCGTGCCCGAAGGCGAGGTGGGGCAGCGGCTCGCGGGTGATGTCGAACCGGTCGGCGTCGGGCCCCAGGACGGCGTCACGGTTGGCCGACGGCAGGGAGCACAGGACGTACTCCCCCGCCCGGATCTCCTGGCCGCCGACCGTGACGTCCTCCTCGGCGGTGAAGACCTTGCCGAAGGAGACCACCGACAGATGGCGGAGCATCTCCTCGACCGCGCGGTCCACGTCGGCCGAACCGGCGCGCAGCGCCGCGGCCTGGCCGGGGTGGCGCAGCAGGAGCAGGGCTCCCAGCCCGATCGTGCCGGCCGTCGTCGCGTACCCCGCGAGCAGCAACTGGGCGGCGATCCCGGCCAGCTCGGCGTCGGAGAGATCCGCGCCGTACGACGAGATCAGCCTGCCGACAAGGCCGTCGCCGTCGCCGGGATCGCGGC
Source organism: Streptosporangium sp. NPDC002544 (assembly GCF_040295965.1). Taxonomy (NCBI): domain Bacteria; kingdom Bacillati; phylum Actinomycetota; class Actinomycetes; order Streptosporangiales; family Streptosporangiaceae; genus Streptosporangium; species Streptosporangium sp. NPDC002544. Next base: position 320,717 of record NZ_JBEOWJ010000006.1, read on the forward strand.
GGCACCGGGAGACGAACGCGCTCAGGTAGGTGTCCAGCTCGGCGAAGGCGACCGCCTGCTCCAGCGGCCTCGGGGTGAAGTCGAGGAGGACGTCGGCATTGCGCCGCAGCCCCTCCCGGTCGGGCTCGGGGATCCCGAGGAGTTCGAGGAAGATCCGTGCCGGGACCGGGAGCGCGAAGTCCGCGATCAGGTCGGCGCCAGGCCCGGAACGGCACATCGCCGCCATCCGCTCGTCGGCCACGGCCTCGACGCGCGGGCGCAGCGCCCGCAGCCGGCGGGCCCCGAACTCCGCGTTGAGCATCCGCCGGAGGCGCGCGTGCTCGCGGGGGGCGTACGTCGAGAAGAAGCCGGGGCGCGGCGGCGGGAACCCTCCCGGAGGCTCCGGCGGCGGGATCGGGCCGTCGACCGCCGCCCTGGAGCTGAATCGCCACTGGTCCGCGACCACGCGGCGGGCGTCGGCGTAGCGGGTGACCATCCACGCGCTCGCCCCGGTCGAGAGGGTGACCCGGACCACCGGCTCCTCGGCCCGCAACCGGGCGAACTCCTCGGCCGGGTCGAGGGGGCAGACGCTGGAGCGGCGGACGAAGAGCGGCACCGGCGGGCCGTCGTCGATCACGGCGGTCACCCGTGCGGGGAGGGGGAGAGCGGGTCGTCGCGGTGCCGCACACCGATGTCGCCGAGGCGGGTCACGATGTCGGTGACGAGTGCCGCCTCCGCGTCCACCGGATAGAAGTGGCCCCCGGGAAAGGTCAGCAGCTCGAACCCCGCGGCCGCGACGCGGTTCCAGGCGCGCATCTCGTCGTGGCTCACGCGCCGGTCGTCCGTCCCCAGGTAGGCGGTGATCGGAGCGGCGATCCTCGGGATGGCGGCGGGCCGGTAGGCGTGCAGCAGGTCGTGGTCCGCCCGCAACGCGATCATCGCCAGGTCCATCAGCTCGGGGAAGCGCAGCAGCGCCGGATCCGCGGCCGCGGCCTGCTCGGCGAGTTGCTCGTCACCGATGGGAATCCGCCGCGCGCCGCTCGCGCACAGGTGCGGCGCCGCGTGCGCGGACACCAGCAGCGACGCCGGGGAGATCCCGTGCTCCCCGGCGAGCCTGACCGCGACCTCGTACGCGACCACGGCGCCCATGCTGTGCCCGAACAGGGCGAGCGGGCGGTCGGCCAGGGGGAGGAGCACCCGGCAGACATGGTCGACGAGGGGCTCCATCCGGTCGATCGGCCGCTCGTTGATGCGGTTCTGCCTGCCCGGGTAGCACACGGCGGACAGCTCGACGTCCTCGGGCAGGTGGTCCTGCCATCCCCGGTAGAAACTCGGCGACCCCCCGGCGTGGGGAAAGCAGACCAGGCGCAGCCGAGGCTCGGCGAGCACCTGCCGCCGGCGCAGCCACATGCACTGATCGGCCGGGATCGTCTCGGTCATGAAAGATCACTCCTTTCGAGAACCGGGCGCGGACCGCCCGCCCCGGTCTCTCCCTCGCCGTCCGCCCACGTCACGGCGAGTGCCTTCGCCAGGCCCTCGATCGTCGGAGCGACGAACAGTGCCTTGACCGGAAGCTGAACCCCGAATCGCTCCTTGCAGCGCTGAACCACCTGCAGCGCGCTCAGCGAGTGCCCGCCCAGGAGGAAGAAGTCGTCGCGCCTCCCGATCGTGTCGACGCCGAGCACGTCCTGCCAGACGGCCAGCAGCTCCAGCTCGCGAGGGCTCCACTCGTCGGTGCCGCCGGCGGGTGGCGCGGCGGGGTGGCGCGGGCGAGGAGGTCGTGACCGGGCGGCGGGCACGCCGGGGCGCCGCGCGGCCTGCCCCGCGCTCCCCGGCGGCTGGGCGGAGACGACCACCTGTCCCAGGGGAAGGGCCGCCAGGCACCTCTCGAAGGCCTCGACTCCCTCCTCGGGGCTCAACCCGCCGCTCAGCCCCTCACCGGTGAGCTCACGGTGGCGCCGTTCCATGTCACGGGCCATTCCCACCCCGTTCCAGCGGTCCCAGTTGATCGACAGCACCGGCAGGCCGTCACGCCGCGCGCAGAGGGCGAACGTGTCGAGGAAGGCGTTGGCCGCCCCGTAGCAGGTGAGCCCGGGAACCCCGGAGAACGAGGCCAGCGAGGAGAACAGCGCGACGAAGTCGGGAAGCGCGCCGACCTCCCGCAGGACGGAGACCAGGGTGGAGGTCCCCTCGGTCTTGGCCCGCAACGCGGTGGCGACGTCGTCCTCGGTCAGGAACTCCGCCATGCCGCCCCCCGGCACACCGGCGGCGTGGATCACTCCGTGGATCTCGCCGAACCGCGACCGTGTCTCGTCGAGAACCTCCCCGAGGCGCCGGGCGTCGGCGACGTCCGCGCCGCGCACCAGGACCTCGTCTCCCCGGCCCGCGAGGAGAGCCGTCACCGCCTCGCCCTCCCGGCTTCCGGGCCCGTGCGGCGGGAACTCCCCGGATGCTCCGCGCCCGATCAGGACGAGCCGTGCCGAGTACGTGTCCGCGAGGTGCCCGGCCAGCCGCAGCCCGATCCCGCTCGTCCCCCCGGTGATCACATAGGTCCCGCCCCGGCGTATCCGGGGGCCCGTCCCCGGTGTCACCCGCAGCGGCTCGAAGTGGCGCAGCCAGCGGTGTCCTGCCCGCAGGCCGATCGGGTCCTCGCCCGGATCCCCGCCCGGATCCTCGCGGGAAGGGCGGCAGAGCTCGGCGAGGAGCTCCGTGGCTCGGATTCCGTGCTCCTTTCCGTCACCGGGATCCAGGTCCACGAGCCGGATGCGCGCGTCGGCCAGCTCGTGGCGGAGCGGCCCCGCGGCTCCGATCGTGAGGGCCGCGCGCGGGTCGAGCCGCTCGCCTCCGGTGATCTCCAGGGCGCCCCTGGTGACCAGGGAGAGATCGGCCCGCGGCCGGCCGCTCAGGGCACGGGCCAGGCCGACGACGTGGCCCAGCGGCGGGCAGGTCCGCGAGAGCGGCGGCGCTCCCCAGAGGCAGATGATCCGCAGCGGTCCGGCCGCGTCGGCCTCCACCGTCTTCAGGAGCCTTTCGTAGTCCTCCCCGCACCCGGGGTCGATCGTGATCCGGTCCGGGGCCGCGCGCTGGAACGCGCGTCCCGGGGTGACGACGACCGTGGTGGCCCCGTACTCCGCCAGCTTCACGATGATCGCCTCGGCGAGGGGGGAGGAGTCGGAGAGCAGGATCCAGCGGTGCTCCCGCACCGCCGGCCCCGGATCCGCCGGCACCTCCACGGCCCTCCTCCAAGTGACCCCGTACAGGCCGTCGGGTGAGCGTTCCGCGCCGGAAAAGGCGACGGGCTCTGTGGCGCGCACCGGGTCCGGCGGACGGGTGACGGTGGGCGCGAAGGGATAGGGCACCGCGGGCAGCCGGAGCCGCCGTTCCGGCCAGAGCGAGGGCAGGCCGACCTCGACGCCCGCCTCCCACAACCGGCCCAGCGCGCGGAGCAGGCCCTCCCTGTCGGCCCGCTCCTCCATCGGGTGACGGGTGACGTTGACGACCACGGAGTCCGTGCCCGCCCGTACCCGGGCCGGCGTGCTCAGCGTCGTGCCGGGCCCCACCTCGACGAGGATCTTCGGCCCGTCGGCCAGGACGTGGTCGAGTGCGGCGTCGAACCTGACCGTCGCCCGCAGATGGGTCACCCAGTACTCAGGGTCGGCGAAGTCGGCGTCGTCGGTCCCCGTCACAGCTGAGATCAGGCGCATCGAGGGGGCACGCAGCGCGATCCCGGCGAGGAAGCCGCGAAACTCCCCGAGTACGGGGTCGACCAGGGCCGAATGCGCGGCGGTGCCGAGCGGCAGGAGGCGGCCGGTGATCCCGCGCCGGTCCAGCAGCTCCCTGACCTCGGCGATGTAGGCGGCGGGGCCGGCGAGCACGCAGGACGCCGGACCGTTGACCACCGACAGGCACACTCCCTCTCCGAGGAAGGGCTCGACCTCCCGCTCGGAGGCCGGAACCGCCAGCATCGCCCCGTCGTGCAGCGAGGCCAGCAGCTCGCCGCGTTTGGACACGACGGCGAGGGCGTCGCGCAGCGACATGACGCCCGCGACGCAGGCCGCCGCGTACTCACCGAGGCTGTGCCCCATCAGCAGGGAGGGGATCACCCCTTGGGACATGAGGAGCCGGGCGAGCGCGATCTCCATGACGAACACGGCAGGTAGCTCCAGGGAGGGGTCGCTCTCCCCGTCCGGGACGGCGACCGGCATCGCGCCGGGCCCGTCCGCCCACAGGGCACCCAACCGCCCGGCGGCGGAGCGGTCCGGCAGCAGGTCCAGGCACTCGTCCACGGCCGCGCGGAAGACCGGCTCCTCGTGGTAGAGCTCGCGCCCCATCCCGGGATACCGCGTTCCGCCACCGGGGAACATGAACACCACGTCGGCGTTGCCCGCCCGGACGGCGGGGGCGGTTCCGCCGGTCGCGCGCCCGCGCAGCTCCGCCACGGCGTGGGAGCGGTCGCGGAAGACTCCGGCATGGCGGAAGGGGAGATGGCGGCGGCCGACCGCGAGGGTACGGGCGAGGTCGGCGAACTCGGGATCGGAGACGTCACAGAGGGCGTCCGCGCAGGCTCCGGCCATCTCGGCGAGGGCCGTCTCGTCACGCGCGGACAGCGCGACGAGCTGCCACGGAGGGGCCGGGGCGGTGGGCGGGCGCGGCGGCGGCTCCTCAAGGATCACGTGGGCGTTGGTGCCGCCGATGCCGAAGGAGCTGACGGCCGCCCGGCGGGGGACCTCCGTGAGCGGCCAGTCCTCCTCCGCCGCCGCGAGGCGGAACGGGCTCGTCTCGAAGTCGATCTCAGGGTTGGGGTGCGGTGAGACGACGGGGCTGGGCGGGATCAGGCCGTGCCGGACCATCAGCGCGGCCTTGATGAAACCGGCCACTCCGGCTGCCGCGTCGGTGTGCCCGATGTTCGATTTCACCGAGCCCAGCCGGCAGTATCCACGCCCGGTCGCCCCCGCCGCCCGGTAGGCCCGGGTCAGCGCGGTGACCTCCACCGCGTCTCCGAGCGCCGTGGCCGTTCCGTGGGCCTCGACGTAGGCGACGGTGTCCGGATCGACGCCGGAGACCGCGAGCGCGGCCTCCACCGCGGCCTGCTGGCCGCGGACGCCGGGTGCCGCGTAGCTGAGCTTGTCCGAACCGTCGTTGGTGACCGCGCTTCCGGTGACCACCGCGTAGACGCGGTCGCCGTCGGCCAGGGCGTCCCCGAGCCTGCGCAGCACCACGATCCCGAGGCCGTCCGCGGGGACGAACCCCGACGCGTCCCGGTCGAAGGACCGGACATGGCCGTCGGCGGACCAGACGCCGCCCTCCTGGTGCAGGTAGCCCTGCCTGCGCAGCGGCGTCCAGGAGACCCCGCCGGCCAGGGCCATGTCACAGTCGTGGGTGATGAGCGCCCGGCAGGCGAGGTGGATCGCGACGAGCGAGGTGGAGCAGGCGGCCTGCACGGTGATGCTCGGCCCGGTCAGGCCGAGCTTGTAGGAGGCCCGGGTGGAGAGGAAGTCCTTGTCGTCGGCGGCCGCCAGGAGGTCCGCGGAGGTGCCGAGAAAGGCCCCGCGGTCCCTGTCCCGGTGCGTGCCGAGGGTCTGCCCCGCGTAGACGCCGATGGTGCCGGGGAAGTGGTCGGGCGCGTGGCCGGTGTCGTCCAGGGCATGCCAGGCGGCTTCGAGGAACATGCGTTGCTGCGGGTCCATGAGGGCCGCCTCACGCGCCGAGTAACCGAAGAAGGAGGCGTCGAACCGGTCGGCGTCCCAGAGGATGCCACCGGCGGGAACGAGCTCGGGATCGGCGAGGCGCGCCTCGCTCGCCCCGCCTTCCCGCAGCTCGTCCGGGGTGAGCTCGGAGATGCCCCGGCGGCCCTCGGCGATGAGGCGCCAGTATTCGGCGACGTCGCGCGCGCCGGGAAAGCGGCAGGCGATGCCGACGACCGCGATGTCGGCGCCCGAGACGCCGACACCCGCGATGTCGGCGCCGTCCGCGTTCGTCGGTTTCAACTCTGTCGTCCTTTCCAGCGGCGTTCCTCCAGTGACCGGCTTCCGGCGAGCAGGTTCCTCCTGCTCGCCGCGGCCGTCGCGAGGTCTCGCCCGGACCGGTCACGATCCCCGGTGCGCGTGTCGAGAAGTGCCGCGAGCGACCGCACGTCGGGGGCCGCGATGAGGTCGGCGACGGGGAGCAGGACCCCCCGGCGTTCGTGGATGTCGGCCTGGAGGGTGATGAGGTCGACCGAGGTCCCGCCCAGCTCGAAGAAGTTCTCCTCCGCGCCGACCTCGTCGAGTCCCAGGAGCAGCCCCACCATCTCGGCCACCTCCCGCTCTCCCGGGCGCGAGGACACCGCGTGGCCGTGCCGCGGCCGGCCGCCCGCCGGGCTCGGCAGCGCCGCGCGGTCGACCTTGCCGTGGGAGGTCAGCGGGAGCCGGTCCAGCGTCACGAAGAGCGACGGGATCATGTACGGGGGAAGCTGACCGGCGAGCAGCTCGCGCAACTCGCCGGCGGGAACCCCCGGCCCCCGCGAAAGCTGCGCGTACGCGGTGAGCCTGGCGGTTCCGGTCTCCTCACCGGTGGTGGTCACCGCCGCTCCGGTGACGCGCGGGTGGCGCATCAGGGCCGCCTCGACCTCGCCGGGTTCGATCCGGTATCCCCGGACGTTGAGCTGCTCGTCGATCCGCCCCACGAAGTCGATCTCTCCCCCTGCCAGCCGCCGGGCGAGGTCGCCGGTACGGTACAGGCGCGCGCCCGGGCGCCTCGCGAACCTGTCGGGGACGAACCTCTCGCGGGTCAGGTCGGGCCGCTTCAGGTATCCCCGCGCCACACCGCGCCCTCCGACGCACAGTTCGCCGGTCTCCCCCTCCGCGACCGGGTCACCCGCCGCGTCGAGGATGTGGACCTCGACCCCGGCCAGCGGGCGTCCGACGGACGGCCTGCCCGCCCCCGGCCGGCAGCGCCCCGCCGTCGCGGACACGGTGGCCTCCGTCGGACCGTAGGCGTTGAACAGGCGCACCCTGGACGCCCACCGCCCCACCAGGAACTCCGGCAGCGCCTCGCCACCCGAGGTGAGGGTGGTGACCGGTACCGGGACGTCCTCGGGCAGGGTGGCCAGCAGCGACGGAGCGCCGGACAGGTGGGTGATGTCCAGCTCGCACAGGACGCGGCTCAGCTCGCGGCCGTACAGCGGCACCCCGGCCTCTGGGACGCACAGGGTCGCGCCGTTGAGCAGGCTCATCGCGAACTCCCAGACCCAGGCGTCGAACGTGAACGGCGCGAACTGCAGGACGCGGGCCCCTTCGAGGTCGCCGAAGAGCAGCCGCAGCCCCTCCGCCAGGTTGGTCACGCCGCCGTGGTCCACCAGCACGCCCTTGGGGGTACCGGTCGATCCGGAGGTGTAGAGCACGTAGGCGAGGCTGTCGGCCCGGGTCGCCGGTGCGGCGCCTCCCTTCGCCGATCCCGTGGCGGGATCCGGCCTTCCGAGGTCCGGCCGTACCGAGCGCAGGCCGTGTCCCGGCAGCAGTTCCTCCGGGTCCCGGTCGGCGACGACGATCCGGGCGCCCGTGTCGGACAGCACCAGCTCGTTCCGTCCCACCGGGTGCGACGGCGGCAGGGGCACGTAGGCGCCACCGGCCTTCCAGATGGCCAGGACCGCAGCGGGCAGCAGGAAGGAGCGCTCCATCAGCACCCCCACCGTGTCGCCCGCCCGCACCCCCGCCGCCACGAGCTCACCGGCCAGGACCGTGGCGTGCTCGCGCAGCTCCGCGTACGTCATCCGCCCGCCCGGGTGGACGAGAGCGTCACGCTCGGGCGCGACCTCGGCCCATCTCTCGAAGAGATGGTCGGCACCGGCCGCGCCGCCGGCCGGTTCAAACCCGTGCATGCTTCCCCTCAGCGGTTATGGACGGCCGCTCGGCGGCTGCGGAACTGTTCGGTGAGCACCGCCACGTGCTCGCGCCGGTAGCCCTGGTCCATCGCCCTCTGCACGCGCTCACGCATCACGCCCAGGTAGGACTGGTCGATCCCGGCCCGCTCCGCGATGCCGGTCAGGTTGTCGAGGACGTCCAGGTGCGAGGTCAGCGGAGCCTGCTCGAAGGTGTAGTCACGGCGCGCGATGAGACCGAGACCGACGCCGATCGTGTTCTGGAAACCGGGGTCGTAGAGCGGCACGGATTCGGCGAAGTCGTTGAGGGGGACGCCCAGGCTCTCCGCGATGGCCGAGCATTCCAGGAAGCCGTTGACGAACGCGTAGTAGAAGGCGCTGGACACGACGTGGTAGGCCTTCGCGTAACCGGGATCGGAGCCCAGACGCACCTGCTTGCCGGAGAGCGCCTCGGTCACGCCCGCCAGTTCCTTGAAGTCCTCGGCCGCCCCGCCGTAGACGGTGAAGCAGTCCTCGGTGCCGATGGCGTCCGGGTAGTTGAGGATCGCCGCCTCCAGGTATCTGCCTCCCGCGGCCTCGACCCGCGCTCGCAGCGGGGTGACGTCGTCGGGGACGCCGCTGGCGTTCTGCACGACGAGCCTGCCGGAGAGATCGGCCGCGGCCCCGTCCAGGACCCGGTGGGTGACCTCGTAGTTGAGCAGGCAGAACAGCACGATCGGGGAGTCCTCGATCGCGGCGGCCGCCTTCTCGTGGATGCGGACGTTCCTTCCCGCGAGCCTCTCCGACCGTTCGGGCGTGCGGTTCCAGACCGAGACCTCAAGGCCGGAGTCGGCGCAGGCCCGCACCACCGCGGAACCGATCACGCCGGTTCCGATGACTGTCATGTCCGCCATGTCAGTGCTCCATCCTGTTGAAGGTCATGACCACTCCACCGACCTCGGTGGCGTCCGCCCAGGCCGCGAAGGTGTCGAGCAGCCGCTCGGTGCCGGCCCTGGCCTCAAGCCGCTCCCGGAGCGCCCATACGAGCCGGGGGAAGGAACCGCGCACGTTCTCCGTGATGTCGACGAGTTCGGTGATCGCCATCCCCGCCTCCCGCGCCGCCGACAGGTGGTCCTCGGGCGCGTCGAGCGACACGGCGTTCAGCATGGCCAGATAGGGGCCGATGCGCCCGCGAATCTCCTCCGTCATCGGAACCCGCAGGTAGGGCGTCTCGACCACCAGGCGCCCCTGCGGGCGCAGGACCCTGGCGATGTTCCGGTAGAGATCGGCGATGTCGAAGTGCGGGGTGACCTCGAAGGCCAGCACCGCGTCGAACGAGGCGGTGGCGAACGGCAGGTCCAGCGCGTCGACGCGCCGGAAGTCCACCATCTCCGCCACCCCGTGCGCCGCGGCGTGCTCCGCCCCGTTGCGCAGTGCCTGTCGGTCGATGTCGATCGCGACGACCCGCGCCCCGAACGTCCGGGCCAGGCGCACCGCCGGACGGCCGTTGCCGCAGCCCACGTCCAGCACCTGCGAGCCGGGGCCCACGTCCAGCCGGGCCAGCACGAAGTCGGTCATCCGCTCCGTGGCCTCGGAGATCGTGGTGTCGTCGTCGGGCCCCGCCCAGAAGCCGTAGTGCCGGTCGGGTCCCGCCGTCTCGCCCACCAGTGCGGCGAGCTCGTTGTAGGTTGACTCGATCTCCGAGGGAGCCGTTCTGACGTTTCCCGCGTCCACCCGGAGTTCGGAGTCCTCACCATCCAGACCAGAAATGAGAAACCTCCCGAACCGGCACCAATAATCTTAAATTGCCGATCGAATTAATTCCCCGGCCGAGCGAAACAGTAGCAGCGGGGGCCGACACAGTCGACGACCTCGAATATCGGTTTCCCACCCATTCGGGTCAACACTTCCACGAACGTCGGTACCGGTACACCACCCTTTCGCCATAAAACCATTTATCGACAAAGGGCACCGAAAATCGGATCTGTCTTTCTTGGTTTTGTCTTTCCCACTTCACGGGTAATCCCGCTACGGAAGCCGGACCGCCTCCGCGGATGGTGAACCAAACGACTGTCGGCACCATTGCCCACAAAACGGATAACCGACTCAGGCTGATGGGCGTCAACGGCGACGCCGAGGTCCGGCGCGGTGGCCGATTCCGGACTTGAACCCAGGCCAGCGAACCGAGTCATTCACCGGAGAGACCGTGGACATCATTCCCGAGCCCGTCGACTACCCTTTCGGTAAGCCCATCCGTCTCGACGTCGACTCCGAATACACGCGGTGCCGCGAGCGGCCGGGGCTGACCAGGGTCCGCCCGCCCTACGGTGACGACGCCTGGCTGGTGACCCGCTACCACGACATGCGTTCGGTGCTGCGCGACCGCCGTTTCGTCCGGACGCCCCCCACCGGCGGCGACGAGGCGCGCCTCACCGTCCTGCCGCTCCAGGACAGCATCCTCAACACCGACCCGCCGCAGCAGACCCGGCTGCGCCGGGTGCTGGCGAGCGGGCTCAGATTCAACACCGAGCGGATCCACCTGCTCCGATCGATCGCCGAGCAGCGTTCCCTTACGCTCATGGCCGGGTTCGCCGACACGCCTCCCCCGTACGATCTGGTCGGCGACTACATCAAGCCACTGGTCGTGGAGGTGCTGTGTCCCCTGATCGGGATCCCCAAGCAGGACCTCGCGATCTTCCTTAACTGGTTCGAGGGGTTCGCCAGCACCACACTGGCCGCCGACGTCGTGGAGGCCAGGGTCGAGGAGATCTCCCGCTACACCGACCGGCTCATCGCCGCCCGGCGCGCGGAGCCGAGGGACGACCTCGTCAGCGTCCTCGCCCACGCCCTGGACGAGGAGGGTCCCGACGGCGCTCCCGCCGAGGACGGGGGGCTCGCCGAGGCGGAGATCAAGGAACTGGTCAACGACATCCTGCTGGCGATCGACAACGTCTCGACACAGCTGACGAACGCCTTCTATCTCCTGCTCACCTCACCCGGGAAGCTGGCGGAGCTGCGCGCGGATCCCGGGCTCATCCCGGCGGCCGTCGACGAACTCATACGCTACGCGCCGTTCCCCTCGCACGTCACCTTCGCCCGTTACGCCACCGAGGACGTGGAGGTGGGTGGAACGCTGGTGCGCGCGGGAGAGCAGGTGCTACCCGCCCTCCCCTCGGGCAACCACGATCCGTCGGTGTTCGCCAACCCCGGCGAGCTCGACTTCCACCGCGGTTCCAACCCGCACCTGTCCTTCGGGTACGGAACGCACCACTGCATGGGGGCGCCCCTGGTGCGCATGCTGATTGGGGTCGCGATCTCCTCGCTGTCGGAGTGCCCGCCGATGCGCCTCGCCGTCTCGGATGACGAACTGCCGTGGCGCTCGGATCTGCTGATCCGCCGCGTGGAGACACTGCCCGTCACCCGGTGACGCCGCGCCCGGCACTCGCCGGAGAAGGACCGCGTGAAAAAGGTGGCGGTCGCCGACCGCACGACCGCCACCCTCATCATCCTGGCTATTTCACCTGACCGAAGACCTGGCCGGTACGTGAGGTGAGCTCGCCGACGAAGAAGTCGCGGCAGGCCCTGAAGTATTCCTCGCTGCTGATCTGGCCGTCGCGGTTGGTGTCGATATTGCCCGCCCCCTTCTCCGCCTCGCTGCTGGACAGCCCCCAGGCCTGCAGCAGCTTCGCGTACTCGGATGGGGACAGGAGTCCGTCGTCGTCGATGTCGGCCGCCGCGAACTCGGCATCGGTCACCGGGCGAAGGAGCTTCTCGGCGTTCTCCTTCTTGGCGTTGTTCTCCATGTAGGAGCGGAACTCCTCCTTGGAGATCTCCTCGTTCCTGTCGGCGTCCATGGCCTCGGCCATGGCCATCCAGGCCCGGTCGTACGCCTCCGTGAGGCGGCGCCCCTTGGCGGATCCCTTCTCGTAGCCGAAGTGCTTGAGGGTCCTGTCCGCCAGAGCCTGCAGGTCGCTGTGCTGGATCCTGCCGTCGCCGTTGACGTCGACCAGCTTGAACCAGTGGTCCGATTTGCGGGCAATAGCGTCTATAGCCATTATTTGCTCCATTCATATGACGGCCTACTTCTGTGACCGAAATACCCGTAGCGGAGCAACAAAAAAACCAAAGAACGAGAAATTCTGACAGCTTTCAGGAAAAGCCCATCCGGACTATTCACGAAAAATCAGAGATATTCACACTCGAACGAGAGCCGTTGGGGGAGGAACCGGCGTCACCGGTAGCGGAAGCCGTCGAGGAACCGGCGGAAGACACCGCCCACCCGGGGCAGGGGCTCGGCCGGCGGCGGTGCCACCGCGCGCTGCCTGGCGATGGGCTGATCGTAGTCGGTCCGCGCGATGGCGTCGACGATCTGGGCCTCGTCGAAGTCCTCGGACCCCTCGATCACCGGCACGAAACCGACCAGCATCCCGTTCCGCATCACCAGTGCTTCGAGCCCCGCCGTACCGTCGGTGTCCCAGTCCGCCTCACGCCCACCGGGCAGCAGGACCCGGACCCCGAACTGGTAGCCGCCTCTCGCCAGTTGAGCGTTGATGCCACGGTCACGCAACGCGTCGACCACCCGCCTGGCCCGATTCTCATCCACCCCTCCCACCGTAACCGGCCCCGGTCACCCGTGAGCACCCACGCGGGACCCGGCCGGATGGCCCGGCACGCGGATCGGTCCGGTGATGAACCGTGAGGATCGCCGCTCCGACGTCGAACGACTTGTCCGGCAGGGGCGGGCCCGGCGATTCGAGGGATGCCGCGGGTGGTTCCTCAGCGACTCCGCAACGGCTGTTTCGAGCTTCTCCACCCTCCGTCCGGAGCCGATGCCTACAGCCTGTCCACCCTGCGCAGGAATCCGCGCACGTCCAGGAAGTCGGCGAGCGACCGGCGGTGCTCCTCACAGGCCGTCCAGACCTTCTCTCGCCCGGGCGGGTGAATCTTCGGGTTGTTCCAGATCACGGCGTACACCGCCGCCTCCTGGCAACCCTTCGCCGAGCAGATCGTCGGCTCGCTCATCCGCGGCACACCGCTGCCCACGAGATCCCGTGCCCGTCCTTGACCCGGCCCACTGCGAGAGCGCTCAGCCGGAGCGTCGACTCATCCATGCGTTCAGCCTGTCATGCCACTGTGACTCCGGGGAGGGCGGTACCCGGATCACCCGGCCCCGCCCTGGAGAACACCAGGTGCGCGTGCACGACGGCCCGGAAAGGAGCGATCGGTCAGCCGAGGATGCCGCGTTCGTACGCGACCGCGACGGCCGCGGCCCGGTCCTTGACCCCCAGCTTGCCGTAGATATGGGTGAGATGGGTCTTGGCGGTCGCCTCGCTGATGAACAGCACGGCGGCGATCTCGCGGTTCGAGGTGCCCTTGGCGACGAGTACGAGCACCTCACGCTCCCTGGCGCTGAGCGTTTCGTTGCCCGGCGCCCTCATCCGCGAGACCAGGCGCGAGGCCACCGCGGGTGACAGCACCGTCCGGCCCTCGGCCGCCGCTCGTACGGCGGTGAAGAGCTCGTCGCGCGGCGCGTCCTTGAGCAGGTAGCCGGTGGCGCCGGCCTCGATCGCCGGCAGGGTGTCGGAGTCGGTGTCATAGGTGGTGAGGACGAGCACCCTGCTACGCAGCCCGCGGCGGGTCAGCTCGGCGATCGCCTCGACTCCGCCGCCGCCGGGCATCCGCAGGTCCATCAGGACCACGTCGGGGTCGAGGCGGGCGGTGAGCGCGACCGCTTCGGCTCCGTCGGAGGCCTCGCCGAGAACCTCGAAGTCAGCGGACGCGGCGAACATGCCGTGCAGCCCGTCGCGTACCACGGGATGGTCGTCGACGATCAGCAGGGTGATGATCCGCTCAGCCATGGCTCAGCAACGGTACGCGCGCCGAGACGGCTGTGCCGTATCCCGGCTCGGACTCGATCTCGACCGTCCCCGCGATGCGTTCGGCACGGGCGCGCATGCCGCCGAGGCCGAAGCCGCGTGTGGTTTCGCGCCGGGGCAGCGTGTGCGGGTCGAAGCCGCAGCCGTTGTCGCGGACATCCAGCCTCACCTCGTCCTCCATGTACGAAAGGGTGACGCCGACCCGCGTGGCACGGGCGTGCCGACCGGCGTTGGCAAGTGTCTCCTGGGCGATGCGGAGCACGGTGGCCTCGATCTCACCGTGCAGCGCCTCGACGGTACCGGTGACGGTGAACTCGGCCCGCACGCCCGTCGAGACGGACCACGTCTCGACGATGCTCTTCAGCGCCTCGGGCAGCGTGTCGTGCTCCAGCGCTCCGGGACCGAGGTTCTGGACCGAGCGGCGGGCCTCTCCCAGGCTGTGGCGGGCGAGGGCCGCGGCGCGCTCGACGTGGTCGCCGGCGACCACGGGGTCGGCGCTGTCGGCGGCCGCCTGGAGCTGGGTGACGATACCGGCCAGGCCCTGGGCGATGGTGTCGTGGATCTCGGCGGCCAGGCGCCTGCGTTCGTCGTTGACACCTGCCTCGCGGGCTTGCACGAGGAGTTGGGCCTGCAGCCCCGCGTTCTCCCGCATTGCCTGCTCAAGACGGATGTTGGCACTCTCCAGCTCCGCGATGGTGGCGGCCCTCGCCCTGGCGTGCTCGGCCTCCTTGACCCCGATGCTGCCGAAGACGAGGGTGAGCGAGGCGTTGAGCGCGAAGAGCACGCCGAAGGCGACCCACTGCGTTCCATCGGCGGGCGGCATACCGCCGGACTGCGAACCGGCCATGGTCACGGCGGTGGCGAGCAGTCCGGCATACATCTGGCGGCGTGGCAGCAGCCGGTCGGCGTCGAAGTAGCCGATCACCACATAGATGGCGAAGAACGGGTTCAGCCAGGTGAGCACGGAGCCGAGCGCGAGGCGTGCGACGTAGTAGACCCGGCCCACCATGTCGTACTCGGGCAGGCCGGAACCGATGCCGCTCCACCACAGCTGCAGGGCCAGCGCGGCCACGGCGAGCACCGAGGCCGCGTGCCTCTCGTCACGGGTCATCAGCATGTCGCCCGAGGCGATCGAGACCAGGCCGGCGAGACCGAGCAGAGCGTACGGCCCCCAGCGGAAGAACTGGTTCCCCCACTTCTCGGCAGTCGTGTCGCCCGCCATCCGCGCGGCCCTCCTTATCTGCGCTACTCCCAACGGAACCAGCGTGACGCGACACCGAGCAGGATCACAGTCCACAGTGCCGTGACACCGAGGTGCGACCAACCGGGCCAGTCACCCGCCGCCGCCTGGTTCAGCGCCTGCGAGGCCGCCCCGAACGGGGTGAACTCGACGATGCGCCGCAGGATATCCGGCATCGCCTGGACCGGAAACCAGACGCCCGCGGTGAACATGGCCGGGAAGAAGACCGCCGAGCCGAGGGCGGCGGAGATCTTCGTGGTGCGGGAGAACGCGGCGATCGTCGCGCCCATCGCGAGCGCGCCGAGCGTGGTGAGGACCAGTGCCAGCGCGTAACCGAAGAGCTGCCCGGGGAGCGCCACGTCGAAGGCGAGGCGGCCCACGGCCATCGCGACGACCGCCGCGCACAGGGCGGCCGCGCCGTGCAGCACGATCTGCACCCCCAGCAGCGAGACGGGCCGCACCGGGGTGGTCGACATGCGACGCAGGATGCCACGCTCCCGGTAGCCGGTGAGGACGGGCGGCATGGCCTGCAGCCCGGCCATGATCATGGCAAGGAGCACGACCACGGGGACGTACAGATCGATGACCCGCAGGCCACCGAGCGCCGGGTCGGCCTCCCGGAAGGACGGGATCAGGCCGAGGATCGTCAGCAGCAGGGTCGGGAAGCCGATTATCCAGAACAGGCTGCCGAGCTCGCGGCCGAAGAGCCTGATCTCGGACTTCAGCACGGCCGTGGATGCGGACATGTCAGTCCTCCTGTTCCGTGAGGTCTGTCGTGAGGTCTGTCGTGAGGTCGAGGAACGCGTCGTCCAGCGTGGCGTCGGCGACGCGCAGTTGCCGGGCGGTGATCTGCTGCCGGGCGAGCAGTGAGATCACCGCGTTGACCGTCTCGTCGGTCCCGTTGATGACCAGCCGGTCGCCCTTCCGCTCCACCGAGGTGACCGCGGGCAGCATGGCCAGTTCGCCGTCGTCCAGCGGCCGCGAGGGCGTGAACGAGATGACCGTCGAGTTCGCGGTGCGGCCGATGAGTCCCGCCGGGGTGTCCAGGGCGGCGACCCTGCCCGCGTTGATCACGGCGACGCGGTCGCACAACTGCTGGGCCTCCTCCATGAAGTGGGTGACCAGCAGGACGGTCACCCCTCCGTCCCGGACCTCCTGGATGAGCTTCCAGGTGTCGCGGCGAGCGCGCGGGTCCAGGCCCGTGGTGAGCTCGTCGAGCACGACGACCCTGGGGTTGCCGATGAGGGCCAGGGCGATGAACAGCCGCTGCTTCTGACCGCCCGAGAGCTTGCCGAAGCGGGTGGCCAGCCGGTCGGCGAGACCGAGCCGGTCGGCGAGCGAGCGCCAGTCGGCCGGTCTCGGGTAGAAGGCGCTGTAGAGCTCCAGCGCCTCTCGCACGGTGAGCTTCGCCTGCAGCTCACTCTCCTGCAACTGCGCGCCGAGAAACCGGGTCACCTGTGCGTGGTCGGAGACCGGGTCGAGACCGGCGACCCGGACCGTGCCGGCGTCGGGCACCCGCAGTCCCTCGACGCATTCCACGGTCGTCGTCTTGCCCGCGCCGTTCGGGCCGAGGATTCCGAAGATCTCCCCCTCCTGCACGGCGAAGGACACCCCGTCCACGACGGGTCTGCCCCCGTACGCCTTGCGCAGCCCGCTGACTTCGATGATCGTCATACCTTGAGAATCCCGGTGGGCAGCGGTCCGGCACATCGCCCATCACGCTCGAAATCACCTCAACCGATCGGTTGACACTCGGGTACGACCTCTCATGCGCCGAAGGTCGATGGCCAGAGGTGTCCACTCCGTGCCCGTGTCGCATGACTCGACCGCGTTCTCACCGACATGAGCGACGTACGGGGGTTCCGCCGGCGTCTCCTGGCCCTCGCGACGTGAGCGGAGAGATCGTGCGAGACCACGCACCACTCCGGCATGGAGATCGCCGAGAGGACGGTTTTCCCTGCTCATGGCAGGTCGGCGGCCGATTCCCCGACCCGCGACCGGGTACAGAACCTGCTGCGCCCGGTGACGGAGGCCGGGCCGCCGAGCCAGGTGGCCTGGAGCTCTCCGCTCCGCGGCGCCCGGCGAACGTGGGGATCCTCCGCCGATCTTGGCAGGGGCCCGGAAAGAAGGTGCGCGAAGATGGCCGAACGTACGGTGCCGCCCCCGGTGGATCTGCCCGCGCTCAAGCGGCGCCTCGGCAGCACAGGTGTGTGGCTGGGGTCGATCTCAGCGGTGCCCGCGGCCGAGGCGCGGCGCGCGGCCAGCACGATCGAGCGGCTCGGCTACTCCACGCTGTGGTTCGGTGAGACCCCGAACAGCAAGGAGGCCCTGGCCAACGCCGCGGTCCTGCTGTGCGCCACCGAGCGCCTGATCCTGGCCACCGGCATCGCCAACATCTACGGACGAGACGCGACCGCCGCCGCCAACGGGGCCAGAACCCTGGCCGACGCGTGGCCGGAGCGCTTCGTCCTGGGCCTGGGCGTGAGCCACGCCCCGCTGGTCACGAGTCGCGGGCACGACTACAGCAGACCGGTGTCCGCCATGCGCGCCTACCTGGACGCCATGGACACCACCGTCTTCAGCGCGCCCCTGATGGAGGAGGCACCGAGGTTGCTGGCCGCGCTGCGCCCGAAGATGCTGGAACTGGCCGCGACCCACGCCCAGGGAGCGCATCCCTACTTCGTCACCCCCGAACACACCGCCCAGGCCAGAAGGATCCTCGGCCCCGACCCCGTCCTCGCTCCCGAGCAGGCGGTGGTGGTCGACACCGACCCCGAGCGCGCCCGTGCCACCGCACGCCACTACATGGCCCTGTACCTGGCCCTGCCCAACTATCTGAACAACCTGCGTGACCTGGGCTTCTCCGACGCGGACTTCGAGGAAGGCGGCAGCGACGCGCTCGTCGACGCGATCGTGCCCACGGGGGACGCGGAGACCATCGCCGAACGTGTCCGCGCCCACCACACGGCCGGCGCCGACCACGTCGCCGTGCAACCCCTTGCCCGGACACTCGATCAGCAACTGGAACAGTTGCGACTGCTGGCCCCTCTCCTCATCGGCTGAGCACTACCCGTCCGCGGGAGGTGAGGGTGCCCGGATGGGCGGACTTGAGATACTTGTCCCATGTCCCCCACAACCTTCATCCTCATCATCGCGTTCGTGGTGCTGGTCATCACGAACCTGCCTCGCCGAGGCCGGGCCACGTCGTACCAGGACGCCGACCACCAGGGCGTGGTCGTCTACTGGCGGCCCGGCTGCACGTACTGCATGAGGCTGCGCACCCGCCTGCGTTTCACGCGGCTGCGCTACAGCGAGGTCAACATCTGGGGAGATCCCGAGGCGGCGGCGTTCGTCCGCTCGGTCGCGGACGGGAACGAGACGGTACCAACCGTGACCGTGGCCGGAAGGGCGATGGTGAACCCGTCGAAGAGCCAGGTGCTCGAAGCGGTCAGGACGCACCTGGACCCTCAGGCCTGACCCCACTGTTTGGAGCGCACTACCGACCACACGTGCCACGCGGCCGTGTAACCGGCCATCACCGCGCCGAACCCACCGATCCCGCCCAGAATCACACAGCGCACCAGGTCGTACAGGCTCACCGCGGCACGGTCGCCGCTCCCCAGCACGGCCGCACCGAGGACGGCGGCGCCCACGCCGACAGCCAGGACCCACCCGCGCACCCGCCCCGTCACGCCGGGCCATCGTCCCGGCCGTACGGCGGCGCGCCGGTACCACAGCGCGAACCAACCGGCCAGGACCACCAGGCCGCCCAGCGAGCTGACGTACATCACCACGTTGAACACCCGGTGCGCTCCGACGACCGAGACGCGCATCGCCGGCCAGTGCACCACGGCGAAGCCGCCCACCTGGGTGAACCCGTCCCACACCAGGTGCGTGGCGATACCGGTCAGCAGCGCGGCCGGCACCGCGATCCCGATCCCGGAGGGCGCCCGATCAGGTAGCCGGTCACGTAACCCTCGCGGGGCCAGCGCCGTCAACGGCGCGCGGAGCAGCAGGTGGAACACGACGAGCACCGCGACTCCCACCGGCAGGGCCACCAGCAACCCGCCCGGCCAGCCGTGGGTGGTGTTCGAGGAGAAGGGCAACGGCAGGTAGTACGGCAGATCGGGCACCATCGCACCTACCGCCAATGCCGAGGGGGGCAGCCGGCGCCGCAGCGGCAGGATCGCAACGGTATGGCTCAGTGTGAAAGGCATGCCCCATTGTCGACGTCGGCGACGGTGAGCCACGGCAGGAAGACACGCCGAAGATTTCCGGAATCCGCGCGAAATGATGGGGGCACCCGCGCCATGTAGGGAGTGTCCACTTTTCGTACCCGCGAAGGAGACCTGCCTTGGGAAGCGCCCATGGATGACGACTGGCTGGCCAGGTTCGAGGCCGTCTACCGGGAGACATACCACCAGATCACGGCCTACGCCGTACGCCGCTGTGACTCGCCGCAGGACGCGGCCGACGTCGTGGCGGAGACCTTCACCATCGCCTGGCGCCGGATGAGCGAGCTGCCACCGGGACCGGAGGCCAGGCTCTGGCTGTACGGCGTGGCGCGCAAGGTGCTGGCCGGCCATCGCAGGAGCGCGGCCCGGCGCCGGCAGCGCAGCGTCGAGCTCGACACCGAGATGGCCGACCTCTACGGGAGTTCACCCGACAGCGGCGTCGAACTGAGCGTGATCGCCCAGGTGTTCGGGAGCCTGTCCGATGACGACCGTGAGCTCCTCTCGCTGGTCGCCTGGGAGGGGCTGGGACGCGAGGAGATCGCCACGATGCTGGGTCTGTCACGCAACGCCGTACGCATCAGGCTGCACCGTGCCCGCAGGCGTTTCTCCCGCGCGCTCGACGAAGCCGGTGTCCGGTCCACCACGGAAAGCCGGATGGTTCCGGCGGGGAGGTCGCTGTGAGGAACGCCGATGAGATCAGTGAGCTGCTGAGGCCGCTGTCCCGGATCGAACCCGGGCAGCCGGACGGCCACGCGTCCGGTGCGGGGGCACGGGCGCTGCTGACCTCGATCACGGCCCGGGAGCCGGGACGTGCCCGTCGACCCGGTCTCCTTCCGCGCGGCCCCCGCCGTCTCGTACCGATCCTGGCCGCCGCGGTCGTGCTCGCGACAGGCATCGTCGTGGGGCCGAGCCTGCTGGAGGACGGAGGTGGCGCGGCTACCTCCTACGCCAACTCCGCGGTGGAGATCCACCGGGAAGGTGACCAGTACGTCGCCCGCATCAAGGATCCGTTCGCCGACTACGGCAGGTACACCGAGGCGTTCCACGCGGTCGGCCTGAACGTCGATCTGCGCCCGGTGCCCGTCTCGCCAGGCGCGGTGGGAAAGACCCTGGGGATGGTCATCACCGGCAAGGACTCTCTCGCCCCCGACCCGCAGGGCACACCAGACCCCTCCGGCCCCCGATTCGGGGGTGTCGCCCTCTCGGTGGAGACGGCGCCCAGGGGATGCCATCCGGGACGGAGCAGCCACTGCGTCATGGTGATGCGGATCCCCGCCGGTTTCGCCGGCGGAGTGAATGTCAGGCTGGGGCGCCAGGCGAAGCCGGGAGAGGAGTATGCGAATTTCGACGCGGCCCTGGATCCGGGTGAG
Source organism: Streptosporangium sp. NPDC002544 (assembly GCF_040295965.1). Classification (NCBI taxonomy): domain Bacteria; kingdom Bacillati; phylum Actinomycetota; class Actinomycetes; order Streptosporangiales; family Streptosporangiaceae; genus Streptosporangium; species Streptosporangium sp. NPDC002544. The sequence goes on from NZ_JBEOWJ010000006.1 coordinate 341,254, forward strand.
ATGTTCGCCGGGGTCCGGCTGAGAGACGGCCGCTCCGTGCACGACATGCTGGCCGAGGCGCGCAAGCGCGAGCTGAGCGCGGTGTTCAGCCTCATTCGGACGGACGAGGAGACCGGCGGCCTGTCCTTCGAGCCGCTACCCGCGGACCGGGTCGGGCGCGGCTGGGTCGTCTGGCACGCGTGGCAGGTGAAGGCCGGCGTGATCCGGCTGCTCGTCACGCCAGAGCGTCTGCCCGAGAATCCGTTCCACAACGGAAGCGCACCACCGCCCGCCTCCTGAGTCGTGCGCCGTCACTTGACATCCATGTGCCGCCTCGCCGACGCTCACAGGAGCAGGTGTCGCGACCTCGGCGGCCACAGGGGCCGTACGGGCTGAAACGTCGACTCTCACGAAGGGACGACGTGGATGCACCCCATGCTGCGACGGCTGGACGACCTCGCCGCCCACCTGGCCACGCGCGAAGACGCTCTCGCACTGCTCGGCCTCGGCTCTGCCGGCGCCGAGCACGACCGGCTCGACGAACACTCCGACCTGGACTTCTTCGTCGTCGTCGAGGACGCCGCCAAGCCCCGCTACCTGGAGTCCATCGACTGGTTGCAGGCGCCCTGCCCGGTGGCGTACAGCTTCAGCAACGACCGCAACGGGCGCAAGGCGCTGTTCGCCGACGGGATCTTCGTCGAGTACGCGATCTTCACGCTCGATGAGCTGGCCCTGCTCCCCTTCCGCGGCGCGCGGGTCGTCTGGCAGCGCGACGACGCACCCACCGACCTGGCGGGTTACGGAACGCCACCCGCCGGCCCGTGGTACGACACGGTCGAGTTCCACCTGAACGAGGCCCTGACCAACCTCTACGTCGGCCTGCACCGCGAGCTGCGCGGCGAGCGGCTGGCCGCGGCCCGCTTCATCCAGTCGTTCGCCGTCGATCGGGTGATCGCCCTGCTGCACCTCACCTCCGCTCGGGCGCACCACCGCCGCGACCCGTTCGAACCGAGCCGGCGCGTGGAGCAGGCGTACTCGCCGGACGTGTTGCCGCTGGCCGAGATGGTTCCCGGATACGAGCACAACAGGCAAGCCGCCGGTGTCACCCTGGCCTGGCTGGAGGAGCGGTTCGCCGTCGACACCGTGATCGCCGACGCCGTCCGAAGGCTCCTGTCGGTCGCGCCCGGCCAGTCACCATCCGCCAACTCCTCTGAAAATCACTCAGGTGCGGAAAACGGACTGGCCGGACAATGATCGACCATGACACGGTGTACCGATGTCCGATCTCAACAGACTTCCCCGCTCGGTCGCCGAGGCCATCGCCGCCGAACGAGGCGGTGAGCGATTGCGTTACCTGTTCTTCTGGGGCCACCGGCCGGCGCGCGGCGGCGAGGTCGGCGCCGGATGCCTCAGCCAGTGGTGGGAGATCGGCTTCACCTCGGAAGGGCACCTCTTCCGGTCCGCCGAGCACTACATGATGGCGCACAAGGCGTGGCTGTTCGGCGACGACGAGACCGCCATGCAGGTCCTCGCCGCCGAGCACCCCGGTGAGGCGAAGAAACTCGGCCGCGAGGTCCGCGGCTTCGACGAGGCGATCTGGAACGAGCACCGCTACGGGATCGTGGTACGCGGCAACATCGCCAAGTTCGGCGAGCATCCCGAACTGAAGGACTTCCTGCTCGGCACCCGGGCCCGCGTGCTGGTCGAGGCCAGCCCCGTCGACCGGATCTGGGGCATCGGCCTGGCCGCCGACGACGAACGCGCCACCTCCGCCACCACCTGGCGAGGCCAGAACCTGCTCGGCTTCGCCCTGATGGACACCCGCGACGCCCTGGAGAGCACGCCGTGAAACAGTGCCTGACACTCGCGGCGCTGTCGCTGGTGGTTCGGTAAAATCCGGCCGCCTCACCCGGCTCCTCCGGCTCGCGCCGGATCCGGGCCTCGTCGGGACGTTCGAGCACCGTGTCACCGCCCATGCCGGTCACCGCAGGGGCAGATCACGACATTCCACAGGCGCTCACCGGAAGACGAGCGGCATGACTCACGGGCCGCCGCTACGGCCCTCCGGCCGCTGTAGCCGCCGGATCTGGAGGCGCAGCTCTCGTTCACGGTGCGCGTGCTGCTGCTCACGCCGTAGTTCCAGTTCTTCGGCGGTCGCGTCGTCCCAGCGCGTCCGGGTCGCCTGGATGTGATGCAGGGTGACGCGGGACAGCCACATGATGCCGATCGCAATGGCCATGAGCACGGTCATGTGACCGGCTAAGAGCAGCGCGAAACCGGCGACGAAACACATCCAGTACGCGGTCTTGACAGCGATTTCTATCGCGTCGATGTGCTTTTCGAACAGCGTCATCCCTTACTCCGATGGTGTTGGGGGGAGTAGTCGCTCCAGACTGAGAGGGAATGACCGAAATATCGATTTCGCCCGTTCGGGTGGTCATGGCTCCACCGGCGGAAGCGCGATGCCGACCGGGTACCGGACTTGCCGATTTAGACGATCAATACCTACTCTGGTATGCGACTTTTTTCCTTCATCACGGGGTCATGAAAAGGACGGGGGTGGCGTGGCCGAGCGGATGGTGCCCAGTCCCCGGCACGAACGGCTGAGGCAATTGCTCGTCGAAGCCGAATACAGGGCTCATGAGGTGCGGCAGGCATACCAGCACGCCTCCTCGGCGATGCGGTCGAGGCGGGTGTGGACGGGGCCGACGGCCACCACCTGGACCGCCGAGCTGGAAGACCGGCGTCAACGACTCGGACGGCTCGCCCAGAACGTGGTGGACGCGATCGAGGAGGAGTTGCGCCGCTCTCCCCCGCTGGTGACCGAGGCAGAGGCGGACGCCATGCGCCGGGAGATGGCCGGACGCACGTGACCGTCATAACGATGAGGGGGAACGTTCCATGGCACCGACCGCCGAGTTCTGCGGAATCGACCCCGAACAGCTGGGTCAGCTCGCCACCTCCCTGCGCGGCTCCGCCGACCGGCTGACCGCGTTCAGCAGGGAGTTCGAGGGAAAGCTCCGCCAGAACGGGGTCGAGGCCCCCGCACTCCGGGAGATCACCGACATCGCCGACTGGGGTGGGAGGCAGGTCTCCATGCTCCACGACCGGATCGACCTGATCAAAACCCTGGGTAACGGCGCCCCGGAGCTGGGCGGGGCGGGGGGCGCGGCCTCGATGTCGGCGGGCGGACAAGGGCTCATCCGGCTCCCCGACGAGCTGAAGGACTTTGATATCGCCCAAGGCCTGGCCAGGATGTACGGCGAGGACATCCTGGTGAGCTTCCACGGCGAGTCGCAGGCCAAGCTCATCCACGAGCACATCGACAAGGTCGCCAAACTCGCGGAGAACCCCCAGGCCGCCGCCGCCTTCTTCGCCCTGCTGTCCCCCAAGGTCCGCGACAGCCTGCCCAATCTCATCGCGAACACCGGCAGCAAGACCGCCAAGCAGGACCTGGCCGCCTTCAGCAAGGCTCTCGGCGCGGCCCTGAACGCCCCTGCCCTCATCCCGGCCTTCGCCCAGGTCAGAGCCGACCTGGTGAAGCCAGCCGACAACAAGGCCGCCGCGTGGAACCGGCTCGCGCTGCTCAAGGGCGCCAATGCCCCCTCGGACGTACGCAGCGCCGCTGCCCGCGCGCTGGCCCTGGACGACTTCGCGAAGAAGCCCCGCCAGGACTGGCGTGCCGGTGGGCCTGCCGAGACGAAGGCACACGGCCTGCCTTCCGACCTGGTCGCCATGGGACTGGAGGTGCTCGCCGAGGACGGCGCGGCCGTACGGGACGCGTTCGCCAAGATGGGCGGGGCCGAGGTCACGCTGAGCCGAACCGACAAGATGAAGCTGTTCCTCGACTACGCCAAGGAGGCGGGCACCGGGGACCAGGTGGCCGACGCCTTTGGCCGGGTGCTGGAGGCGGGTTCCGAGGCCACGACCGAGAAACCCGGACAGCACAGCCCTGAAGCCGCCGCCTTCGCCCTGGACGCGATAAAGGTCACGGGCTCCTTCGGCGCCGACCTGCCGACGGTCGCCAGTGATTCCATGGGCGTGATCGCGAAGTCGTACATCCACGAACTGGCGTCGGGAGCCCGATTCGACAAGGCCGTCTACCGCGATTCCGGAATAGGGGTCCCGGAGAACTGGGTTCACCTTCCTCCTGTGACCCCCGCGTTCTACCTCAGTCCGGGCGACACGTATCGCTTCCTGAAGACCTTTGTTGGCGACAAGGGGGTTACCGACGACTTCGACGCGACCGCAGCACAGTTCCGTCATGACACACTGACGGCAGCAGCTCGTCTGGATGCGCAAGGCGCGACCCGATATTTTGAGGACACAGCGAAGATGTTCGGCGATCTGGCCGGCGTGCAGTTCAAGGCAACGCTAGAGGTACGTGGCGAGATGGACGCCACTGACGACCTGATCCGTGACATCGTCAAGAACACCGTCTCCTTCGGAATCGACGGGATTCCCATTGCGGGAGAGATCGTCACAGCGGGATGGGAACTAGCCAAAGCATATGGCGCCGGCGCTGCCCTCGATGGCGTGACTGACAGAATCGAGACACGAGTAGAGCAAGCCACCGGAGCTCGGGCAGACTTCGTCCTGCGTCTGAAATACAACATGGCCAGCCTCCTTCATAATGCCGATTATCCAGCCAGTACCCCACCTACCGAACTCATCAACAAAAACACCGGAAACCTCAAGTCCTACGACGAACTCACGGCAGAGGCAAAACAAGAAGCCAGTGATGACAAGAAATGGGAGCAGGTGTTACAGGAGAAGCTGGAACCTTATGAACGCTGGATGGACAGCAACAGAAAACTCGACGACAAGGCCGAGGACGCCTCAACCTACCAGGCCAGCGAGCGATCCAAGGAGGAGATAAGCATCTGGGACTGAGCCGACTTCCTTACCTGGACAGACAGGCGGTCACCGCATGCAGTCGCCAGGTGGGAGCCTCGGGGGCCACATATACGGTCACCGCTATATCAGGATCCTTTTTTACGCCATAGATGAACCGCCCTTCCTCCGTCTCCATTTGACTGAAGTCGAACTCCAACTCATAGCCAAGAACCTGGGCAAGGGTGTTCTCCATCAGCGTTTGGGCTCGATCCAGGTGAACATCCAATGGTTCATCGACGCGCTCATAATCGGCCGTGGCTCGCAGCGATCGTTTGAACTTATCCTTGCCACAGCGGATGTCCTTGTCCGGGCGCTGCACAATACGCAGTTTCTTGAGCGGATTCTTAAAGATACTATTGCCCTCCAGGCGTTGGGTGTCCTTTTGTAGCTCCGCCACCGCCTCTCCCAGGGAAGGCTCGGAAGTGCATCCCGAGGTAAGCATCACCAGCGCCAGGCTGACGGTCAACAACCAGGCGACGCGCATACGGTACCTCCGAGGCGGTTGACGTCGAGACGTACCAATCTTCACTCACCCGGCCCGCCTTCGCCACACCCTTCACATGCCCGTCCGGCAGAAAAGGGTGACTTCGAGGCGATCCGCAGGTTCCGGCCACCGGCGCCGGCCCCGGCGGAGGGATGTTCTCGCCGACCAAAGCTGCGATCTGGCCAACCGAAAGGTCGCCTGCCGTCGCGGTCCTCCTTTTCGGGCGATTTCCAATGTTCGTGGCCGGGGCCTGAAATAGCGCCGCCTTATTCATGTACGGCCCAACCTTTCTCTGATCAAGAAAGCGATTAACCAATTTCTTTCTTGTGCTTTCACGAAGAGGATTTCTGTGCCTAGACTGCCTTACCGGTAGTTAGCCTGCTACCGGATCGGCAGTCCAGGCTAGAGCGGATGATGACAGCCGTTGGTCTACCCGGACTGGATTCGATATCACCGGCTGGATATTAAGTCCGTTTTTTTCCAATTCGAGAGGAAATACGATGGACAGTGCGCCATCTCTCGACCCTGGATCCCCCCGCGTGCGGTTCGGTGCCGAGATGCGCCGCCTGCGAGAGGCCGCACAGCTCTCGCAGACCGCCGTGGCCAGACGCCTCGGCTGCACCCAGACCCAGATCAGCCGCCTGGAGAGCGCGAGCCGGACACCGTCCAAATCCGACGCCGAAAGACTGGATCTGCTCTACGGGACCGCCAACGGCATCTCCTTCACCGGGATACGTGAGCACATCGTCGCCCAGCCCGGCGGCCCGGCCTGGTTCTGGAACTGGGCCGAGGAGATCGAACCCAGAGCCACCGTCATCCGCTCCTGGGATCCTCTCCTGGTACCCGGCCTGCTTCAGACGGAGGCATATGCCAGGTATCTCTTCAGCCGAGGACCACAAATCACGTCCGAGGAGTTGGAGCAACGTGTCGAAGCCCGCATGCAGCGGCAACGGATCCTTGATCAGGAAGATGCACCCACGCTCCTCGCCCTTATCGATGAGGGTGTACTGCGTCGTCGGATCGGTAACCCCGAGTTGATGCGGGAGCAATTTGGTCATCTGCTGAAGGCCGCACAGCGGTCCGCCATCTCCATCCAGGTCGTCGATTCGGAGTGCGTGGCGGGCCTGGCAGGAGCCTTCATGATCGCCGAGCTTCCGAACGGGGAACCAGACGCTGTCCATTCAGACTCACCCGCTCAGGGACACATCACGACCAATCAAGATCTTGTGGCTTCCATTTGGAAGCGCTATGAGGCAATACGGCTATGGGCTTATCCTGAGCACATATCCCTCAAAAAAATCGAGGAAGTGAAGCGGGAATGGACCTGAGCGCTGCCATCTGGCGAAAATCATCACGTTCCTCGGACAACGGCGGCCAGTGTGTCGAGGTGGCCGCCAACCTGCCCGGAGTCGTCGCGATCCGCGACAGCAAGGACCCCAACGGCCCCAAACTGCTCCTCACCCCCGCCGAATGGGACACCTTCATCCACGGCATCAAGACTGGATACTTCCGCTGATCCTGTCTCGGTCGGGGATCATCAGCACACATCTCTCAAGATGATCGAGGAAGTGAAGCGGGAATGGACCTGAGCGCCGCCGTATGGCGAAAATCATCACGCTCCGGCGGAAACGGCGGCCAGTGTGTCGAGGTCGCTGCCAACCTGCCCGGAGTCGTCGCGATCCGCGACAGCAAGAACCCAGACGGCCCCAAACTGCTCTTCACCCCCGCCGAGTGGGGAGCGTTCCTCAGCGGTATCAAAACCGGCGAGTTCGACCGTTGACCGGTCTCGGTCCAGACCGGAAGGCCGGTCCGGACCGAGACCAGGACAGAACCGCCCTCTTCACCGATATCGGCCGATCAGAAGAGAGCCCCGTCCGGCGGGAACAGGCCGTCCCCGGAGGAGTCGGCTTCCTGCGGCACCCGATCTGAGCCTTGCGTACGGCTTGTGGCCGACGCGCTGGGATCCGCCCTTACCCCGAGGCCACGCAGCCGGGCCGACCACGCCGGTGAGGATCCTCAGCCCGGATCGAGGCGATAGGCGCCCGGCGGATGGGGTCAGGTGTCGGTGTCCTTGGGGTGGCGGGATGAGGCGTAGATGAGATGGACGGTTCTTCGGGGCTCGTCGACGAGGTAGCGCACCCGGCCACCTGCGGTGACCTCGTACTCCCACTGCGGGTACTCGCGGCCTCCCAGCGTCCCGGTGGTGAGGCGGCCACGCAGACGGTGCTGACGGTCCGGGTCCCGCTGCGACAGCGGATCACCGCGCAACGCCTCGAAGCAGCGCCGGGTGTTACCAGCCGCCTCCGCGCACAGATCGATCCATCCCTTGGCCGCCTCGCCAGTGGCGAACCGTAGGTGCCACTCGTCGCCGATCGGTGGTGGGGCCACGGCGTCACCGCGTTTGGGGCTCACGGAGCGGCCACCTCACCGTGATCCTCATCCGGCAGCGCGCGGGTAAGCCGCGCGGTCAGTTCGGGATCGGCCAGGATGCGGGCGGTGGCGCGCCACTCGACGATGACCCGGTGCAGCGTGGAGTGGACGTCTAGATCAACCGAGTCCCGGGTGGCGTCCACGAGTTCCCGGACGAACTCCTGCGTCTCCGCCACGGAGAGATGCCGGACCCATGGGAAGACCTGGGGCAGCGCGTGCAGGACGGCACGGGTGCCTTCATCGTTGGCCAGCAGCGCGGCGATCATCCGGGCCGCGACGTCCGCGGTCTCTTCTCGCTGGTGGTCATGCCGGGCTATTGAGATGAACAGATCCTCTCCGTCGCGGCGTGTGACGCGCACGCGATGGAAGCGGTCGATGATCTCCGCGACCCGTTTGGAGTGCTTCGACAGCTCGGAGAACGGCACGGTCGGCATAGCCATACCCAACCATACTTCGGAACACGTTCCGAAGTAAACGCCGCAGTTCCTCCAAGCAGATCAGCAAGTCCACCGGGCTCCGCCTCCTGGTCGAGGACACCCTGGGACCCGGCAGGTGGCCGACTGTCTCGTCAAGCACGGCAGGCAAGATGCGGCCGACGACCTGGTACGTCGGTTCGACACGCCCAGCGCCTTCATACCCGACGATGCGGTTTCTCCCTCCGACCAGCCCAGCGAGGAACCGTACACCGACGATCTCGAATGAGTGGTGTCGCGATGTTCGCCACGGTGGTCCCGAACATGTTTCTTGGAGGCAGAGCGAGGACACGACAGATCTCTTCCATCCACCACCGGAGTAACGCCGACACGCTTCCGCCCCTGCTCCACAAGGGTAGGTTTCTGATCTGTACCGGCACGCCGATCTCCCCACACCCGGGACCAGGCCGACGATCCACGCAGGCGCGCTCTCGTCCGAGACCTTGAGGCCGCCGGCTGCCTGGTAGCGGTACGCGAGCGCATGCATGAGAAGGTCATGATCGTCGACGACACCGTACCGTTGCACGGCTCGCTCAATCTCCTCGCCAACACCGGCGCCACCGACCTGATGATGCGGATCACCGACCCGTCCTCCTGCAGACAAGTCCGTCACATCGTCGACCGCGCACAGATGGAACGTCCTGCCCGTACCTGGAAGCAGACGTCGCCGGAGCCGAATTCGGCTCCCGACATTAGAGCGGGTGATGTGCTGGACGGACGCCTTTACATACAGGTCCCCTTCGACAAGAAGGATGAATTCAAACACGCGCTACAGGCCGCCGGGATACGCCCCCAGTGGCACGGGGCGAGGAAGCTGTGGCATGTCGATGCCACCGTCCCACGGCACCTGGTTCAGTGTTGGCTTCCTCCGACCCGGAACTGACAGTGCCGGAGCACTTGAGCAGCTCGCTGGTGTAGTTATTCAGGCCCCCGATGCTCCCTCACTCACCCTCAGGCGAATCTACTGGAGGTCAGACAATTAGGCGCTTCTCAGGCGCTGTCCGCCCCTACGATCATGCTTCATGATGATTCGCACATTGGCGGCCACTGCCGGGGTGTTCGCCCTGTTGTTCACCGGTACGGCCACCGCATCCGCCGGTCCCATCGTCGGAGCCCCCGAGCTGACCCACAACCCGCTCTACAAGCAGGGCAGCCTCCCCTCGGTCTCCTGTAAGGCGACCAAGGGCACCACCAAGGCCTCCACCACGAAGTACCTCAACAAGGTCGTCGGCTGCCTGAACTCCGCCTGGCGCAAGACCATCAAGGACTTCGTCCCGGCCGGAGTGAGCATCGAGGCCAAGGTCGAGGACGGTCTCTGCCTCACCGGTCTGCAGGTGTCCGGCTCCTTCGCCGCCCACTGCCACCGCTCCATCCAGATACAGCTGGGTTCCGACTGGATCAAAGCCAAGTCCGATCAGGCCATCCTCGTCGAGGTCACCCGGGCCTACGCCGTGTTCATCCAGGGGCAGACCGGCATCGGCGCGGCGTGGTGGGCACTGCCGGCCGGCGGGGAGAACCAGGACGACGGCGACGAGCAGATGCACCGCTACTACCTGCAGGCCGACTGCCTGGGCGGGATCTCCATGAGGAGCCTGGGACGCTCGGCGAAGAACTGGAAGCCCCTCCTCACCGCCGAGACGCCGAAGGAGTACGCCAGGTTCAACTGGTACGGCAAGCCCGCCAACCGTCTCCACTGGTTCGAGCAGGGCTACGCGTCGAAGAAGCCGGGCGCCTGCAACACCTGGAAGGCTCCCGCCTCGAAGGTCGCCTGACCCCTGCCGGCTCGTCTCGGGGGACGAGCCATGGCCAGGGTGGTTCCACCCGGCGGGCGAGGTTCAGCGGTTGCCGTCGACCTGTGCGTACGCGGGTTCACGCCCGGGAAGGGGGTGTGGGCAGCGACGATCTCGACCCACATGCGCACCCAGACGCGGATGCCGCCCTCCTGCTTGGCGACGCGAGCGAGCGGCCCGACGGGTGATGCCGTCCGTCTCTGCGGATGGAGGTCGGGTGAGGAGGGTCAAGGCATCGGGTCCCCGGTGCTACTGGACGGGAGTGCAGGTCACGGTCGGGGCGGGGGCGGCGGAAGCCCCCCGCTGGATGAAGGCCAGCTGGACCGCGGCGTTCGGCTTCATGGGATTCCACGACCCGTTGCTGTGGACGGTGACGTCGGCCCCCGACTGGTCCATCCGGCCGGCCAGAGAGACTGCGACCTTCTGTTTGCCCGGCCACGTCCAGTTCAGCTGCCACTCGTCGATGATCGAGGTGCTGGTGTTCTTGATCGATATCTCGACCATGTTGTCGGTCACCCAGGACCCGTTCTCCTGGTAGGACCAGGAGTTGACCTCCTGGTACGTCGCCGTACACGTGGAGGCCCCGGCCGCCTCGACCCCGAGGATCGCAACGATCACCGGCGCCAGAACCACCACGCCCAGGGCGCCGGCCAGTCGACTTCGCATGTCCGATCTCCTCCAATCCAGGTTTACTAGGATTTTCTACTAAATCCTTATGCTTTCGGTCAAGGAGTGCGCTGACCTGGCCATATCAACTCTTGACTTCTTTACTGACACTTGACTCTGGAGCCACCTGATCGCGTGGGATCACCCGCACCCCACTCCTCGACACCGGCCATCACCTTCCGCCTGGCACCCGCCGGGTCCCGATGAGCATGGCCTCGAACCTTCCACCCGCCCTCGCCGCGCTTCTCACCATGCGCGGCACCGCACCTTCAACAGCGGCCCACCCTCCGTCGTGGCGCCCCGCGTGCGGGTTCTGGATGCTCGTACGCCACGTCCACGGGCGGTTGAGCACCATGGCGGCGAAGGTGAGTTCGGCTTGGCAGGCGGCCAGGCCCCGGCGAGCGAAGCGCCGCAGAGCGGTGCGGTCCTTGAGGTGACCGTTGACGGGCTCGACAGTGGCGCCCCGGCGTTTGTAGAGAGCTGCGCCTTCTTCGGTCGCCAGGCGGTGGACCATGACGGTGGCCGGGTCGGCGTCCTCGGGTAGCGAATCATAGTGCTGGCCAGGCTGAGGCAAAGCTCCACTCTTGCCGGGGGCGATGAGCCGATCAGCGCCCGGAGCGGCGAGGTTACCCCGGGTCCAGTAGCCGGCATCGAACAGCAGGGTGCCGATCCAGTCAGCCAGGCAAGGACAGTCCATACCCCCGCAACCTCGAGGGTGATCGCGGCTGCCACGCACTGCTGAGACCGCGATGCAGCATCCGCCCATTTCCGGGCATTGACGACGACATCGTTCCTGGTGAACCAGAAGTGCCGCAGTGACCGCCACTTGACTCATCGGTCGCAGTTGCCGCCGGTCGTTGGCGTCCTGAACCACCTCGGGGCTAAGAATCAGTCCGTCATCGCTCACCGCAAGCTGGGCGTTATAGCCCTGAATGGCGCCGCCGTTGCGGTCGTGCATCAGACGGCTGTCGGGATCGGTGACGTTGCGCCGTGCAACCGGACGCTCATCCTTGGTCGTGATGCCACGTGGCCCGTGCCTGCCGCCACCCGGCACCGGTGAAAGATCGGCCTGCTCCCAGCCGAGTACGCGTAGATCAGCAGCGACAGCGGCATCCGAGGATCATAAGCGCGGCGACCGGGCCCGGCCTGCGCATACCGAGCCTCCAACGCCGTGACGTCCAACTGCTCGGCTACCTCGAGCAGCACCCACACCACGTGATCATCGGGAAGCCACTCTCGCATCAATCCATCGGAAACCCCTCGCCACCCACCCATCCAACGATCATCCAGACCACCGAATCCGCCGCTGAGGTGACGAACTGCTGCAACCCCTGGTGATCCACCCCTAGGCGCTCGGCCATCGGCTGCATCGACTTACGGCGACCGTCCAAGAGCAGTCCCCGCAAGTAGGTGATCCCCTTGGCCCGCTGATCCGAGCGGGCCAAGGGGGTGAACACCTCAGCGGCGAACGTCTCCAACCGCCGAAGGATATGAGCGAGCTGTTCGGGGGTCACGCCCGCATCGAACCACCACACGACCAACCCGACCAGCCACAACAGGCTGATCTAACAAAGCACTACTAGAGGGCGGCGGCGACGTACGGCGCGATCCGCGCACCGAACTCCGCCGTGTCGGCGCCCGTCACCACGGCCCCCAGCAGCACCGCGGCCGCGCCCGCCTCCCGGAGGAGCGCGAGGTCGTCCGGGAGCAGCGCGTGCTGGCTCGGCACGATGACGGGGATGTCGACCGCCGACGCCACCGCCTCCAGCCTCGCCAGGGTCGCCAGCGTCAGCGGCGTGCCGTACCTCTCGGGTTCGAGCGTGGAGAGTTCGAGCGCCCGGCTCCCCCGCCGTGCCAGGGCCCGCGCCTGGGATGGGCCGTCGCCCGGCCCCAGGGCCACCATGGGCGTCACCGGCCCGCACGCCTCGACGTAGCCCGCGGGCGCGTCGGCGGCGTAGACGTCGAAGTAGTCGAACCCCATCTCCCGCGCCGCGACCATCTCCGCGATCGACACTGATCCGGCCGCGCCGACGACGAGGCCCGTTGGGACGCCGAGCGCGAGAATGCCGCGCAGCCGCTCACGCTCGGTGTCCAGCGGCCCGAAGGCCGTCCCCGAGGCCCGGTGCCGCACGTTCGTGTGCACCTTCAGGCCGTCGGCTCCCGCACGCGACGCCGCTTCCGCGAGAGCGGTCTCATTGCGCGGCAGACTGACCAGGACGGCCAGCCGCGATTCGGGCAAACGCATTCGAGAACCCCGTCTCAGTAGTAGGTGACATTCGGCCAGCCCAGCTCCATGCCTTGACCGGCCATCGATTCCTGGACCTCGGCCAGCAAGCCCGGCGTCGCGGTGACCTGGTGCGGCTCGGTGTCTCGAGCCACGCAGAACGACGCCAGGTGACCGGCCGCCTCGCCCACGGTCCACTCGACCGTGTGGACCCGGTAGCACCCGTTGGTGATGTGCGTGGTGCTGATGTTCTTGCCCGCGGCGATCACGTTCCGCACGCGCTCGGGAACCAGCGCGCGCATCGGGACCTGGAACGGCCAGGCCGGTACGTCGATGTAGTTGTCCCCACCGGTCGAGGGGTGCAGGTCGATCCGGTACGAGCCGATCCCGACGCTGTCGTGGTAGGAGACGGCCCCCTCGGGGCGTACGGCCACCGCGAGGTCCTGCTCCACGATCCGGTACTGCCCGCGGATCCGCCGCGACTCCCTGATGTACGGGCGCATCGCCAGGCCGTCGGCGGTGCCGGTGACGTCGGGACGCAGCCGCAGGCCGGGCCAGCCGGAGCCGCCGTCGGGCCGGGGCGCCTCGGCCTGCAGCCAGTAGAGGAAGCTCATGCTCTGCGCCCGCGCCGCGGCGGTGTGGGCCGCGTTCTGCTCGGCGGTGCCGCCGATGACCGGCCCGCCCAGGTAGTCGATCATCGGCCAGTTCACGATGGTGATGTCGCTGTTGAACGCACCCGGCCGGAAGTGGTTGCGGGCCAGGATCCGCCGGAACGTCCACAGCTCGTCCGACCCCGGGTCCTTGCTCTGGTCGGCGATGATGCTCGTCGGGTCGTCGTCCGGGTTCGGGGTGAAGACGTAGCGCCGGGGTTCCAGCGTGTGCGGGTGCGGGGCGACCCAGCCGAACTGGGGGCCGTGCCACCACTCGGGAGCCAGCGCCCGCCATGCGGCGTAGTCGTCCGGCTTGTCGATCGTGTGGTTCTCCCCTGCGTGGTGCGAGAGCGCGAAGCACACCGACACCGCCTGCATGTTGTCCGGCCGCGCGGTCGCTGCGGCGTGCGGCTCGCCCGTGTCGGCCTGCGACTCGGCGCCGGTCGCGAACTCGGTGCCGGTGATCGGCAGCACGTCCCCGGCCTCCGTGGCGTCCAGGACGAACCTGGCCGTGACGGTGACGTCGCCGCCCGTCTCCAGGTCGTGGAACCCCATCGCCGTCACGTGGTCGCCGTCGACCTGGGCGGTCGCCGGGACGTGCCGGCGCAGCACGGTGATCTGCCCGGCCGCCTGCCACGGAGCGAGCATGGCCTCGATCACCGCCAGGGCCACCCGCGGCTCGTGGCACAGCGGGCCGACCCGGCCCGCGCCGGGGTTCAGGTGCGCCAGCGACCTCGACGCGGACCGCAGCGGGTACCCGCGCCGGTAGTACTCACGGATGCCGTCGCGTAGCCGCCGGTAGCTCGCGGTGCTTCCGAAGGCCTCGATCCAGGGATGTTCGTCGGGCGGGACGAGCTGCGTCGTGAGCTGCCCGCCCAGCCAGGATGTCTCCTCGGTGAGCACCACCTGCGCGCCGTTCCCGGCCGCGGCCAGCGCGGCCGCGACGCCGCCCAACCCCCCACCGACCACCAGTACGTCTGCGCGGAACTCGGTCACTCATGATTCCTTTCGATTTGGGCCGCTGGTCTGTCCAGCGACGAAGGTGCATGACAGCGCGACGGCCTGCGGCTCGACCTCTTCATCCGACTCGAGCTGCTGGACCAGCAGCTCGACCGCGCGTATCCCCATCTCCCGCCCCGGTATCCGGAAGCAGGTGAGTTCCGGACCTGGTACGTCGTCCGGCGGGTCGCTGAGCGCGGCCACCGAGCACGCGCCGGGCACGTCGACGCCCATCCCGCCGAGGAGGTCGAGCAGCCGGAGCGCGACCACCGACTCGTGGGCGATGAACGCGGTGGCTCCGGCCTCCAGCAGCCGCCGTACCTCCTCGGCCGACGGCCCCTCCTCCTTGCGGACCGGCAGCACGAGCCCGCCGGTGTCGAGCCCGTGCCGGCTCTGGGCGGCCCAGAACCCGGTGTCACGGTCGGCGGACGGTTCGCCCGGATCCGCCGCCGTCAGGTAGGCGATGCGCTCGTGCCCGAGGCCCACCAGGTGGTCGACGACCTCCCCGGTCGCGGTCGCGTAGTCCGCGGTGACGTAGGTGATGGGGCCGGGCACGTCACGACGGCCGATCAGCGCGAACCTGAACCCCTCGTCCCGCAGCCGGACGATGTCGTCCCGGTTGGTCTCCTTGCCGAGCAGCACGCACCCGTCGGCGAGCCCCAGCCGGTTGACGCCGTCGCGGTAGATCGACCTGCTGCCGTCCGAGCCGGTGGCGCTGGTGAACATCAGCATGTCGTAGCCGAGCGCCTCAGCCGCGGCCTCGACCCCCACCAGGAACGGGTAGTAGAAGTCGTGATGGTCCATCGGGAACAGCGACTCGAACGTGTAGACACCGATCAGGCGGTTCATCCCGCCGGCCAGGCTGCGCGCCACCGGATCGACGACGTAGCCCAGGGATCGGGCCACTTCGAAGACGTGCTGCCTGGTCTCCGGGGGGATCCGTATGGTGTCCGACTCCCTACCGTTGATCACTATGGAGACCGTGGTCTGCGAGACACCGGCCAGCTTGGCGATGTCGGACTGGCGCGGCCTGCGGCGGGGTGCATCCTTCACCGGCGATCGTTCCCTTCCTCGAGATGCTCCAACTCAAAGGAAATCTCGAACGGACGATCCCACGGGAAGCACACGCTGCCGGGCACAATGCGAAACTTGTCGGCCGGCGGGCCGAGATCCGCGAGCAGATCGCCCAGTTCCCGCTCCACCAGGTCCGGTCGGACGGCCGTCCCGGCGGCGAGAACCCCGCGCCGCGCGGAGGTCTGGTACCCCCAGTCGTCGAGCAGACGATGGGTGAGGGTGCGGGCGTGCTCGGCCAGTTGCCGGTCGTCGGCGGCCAGCAGGCGGCTGCACCCCTGGGCCAGCGCGCTGCCGATCGTGTTGCCCGCGGTGTTCCACGCCGCGTACCCGGCGAGGCGCCGGAGCAAGCCGGCGTCGCGCAACGCCATGACCAGCGCGGGGTCGGCGCCGTTCGCGTCGGCGACGTCCGCCACCGCGACCGGGCGCCCTGCGTCCAGCAGGTCGCGCGCCCGGCCGGCGAGGCACACCGCATCGTCGCCCGGCCGCTCTGGCTGGTCCGGCCCGGAGCACCAGTCGCGCGGGGGTAGGCCCGGAGGGTGCACCGCGAGCACCAGGTCGGCCTGGGCGGCGTCCTCGACCAGGACCGCGCCGATGGCGGCGACCTGGTCGGTGATCGTGTCGCGGACGGCCACGTCCTCGTACGCCGCGATCCGTCCGAGGGCGTCCGGGTCGAGGCAGGCGACGGCCACCCTCGGGCGCAGGCCGGCGTGCTCCAGCGCGGCCCGCGTGGTCAGCACGGCGCCGGCCTCGTCGGCGCCCGGGAGGCAGCTGATCCGGTCGCCCAGGCCGAGGCGGCCGATCCAGGCCTCCAGCCACTCCCGCTCGCTCGTGGACACGCTCTCGACCGTGCTGTCCTCCACCAGGATCGACAGCGTGTCGACGACTCCCTCCGCCACCAGCTCGACGCAGGCCAGTTGCATGGCGTGCAGGCGCATCCGCCGGGTGAAGAAGTCCGCGACGAACGGCTCGGGGATCTCCGCCCTGGCGTGCGCCGCCGCGTCCGGGCGTCCGTGTTCGGCCCGGTAGAGCTCCTCGGACAGGGCGAAGAACCGCCGGCCGTGCCGGTCCCAGTACTCCGGCTCGGCCCCGGCGCCGTCGGACTTCCTGGTCCGCATCAGTGTCACGAAGGCATGGACGGGAAGTTCCGGCCGGCCCGCCCGGATCCGGCGCAGCACGTCCAGGCGGGCCAGCGTCCGGGCCAGCGGCTCGGTGGTGCGCCGCGAGGCGACGAATCCGCCATGGGCGAGCTGGTTGACGCTGACCACGACGGCGTCGCTGTCGCCGGCGGCATCCTCCAGCCACCGGGCCGTGCCGTCCATGTCCGCGGGTACGCCACGTGCCGGCAGGAGCCCGGCCGGCGGGAGCCGCAGCCGGGTTCCGGCGGTGCCGGCCAGCCCGGCGACGTGGCCGGTGTTCACCGGCCGGTCGTCGAGCGGGAGCAGCGTCACGACCGGTCTGCTGTGACTCACCCCTTCACCCCTCCCGCTCCCAGCCCCTGCACGAAGTGCCGCTGACCCGCGACGAAGATCACCAGGACGGGCACGATCGCGAGGAACGTCCCGGCCATCAGCGGGCCGTACTGGGTCACGCCGCTGCCCGCGAACGAGCTGAGCGCCAGCGGCAGCGTCTGCATCTGCGGCGACGACACCGCCACCAGCGGCCACAGGAAGTCCTCCCAGGCGCCGGTGAAGGAGAGGATGGCGATGGTGGCGACGATCGGCCGGGCCAGCGGCATGTAGATCTGCCAGAAGATGCGCAGTTCTCCGGCGCCGTCCAGCCGACCGGCCTCCGCCAGCTCGCCCGGCATGTCGAGGAAGTACTGCCGGGCGAGGTAGATGTTCAGCGGCTGCACCAGCATCGGCAGCACGAGCCCGATGTGCGAGTCCAGCAGCCCGGTGCCGCCCTGGCCGAACAGGTCGTTGCCGCCGGCCAGCGGGAAGCCCTTGACGATGAGGAACAGCGGGATCAGCTGCACGATGGACGGCACCATGGCGCTGCCCAGCACCGTGGTGAACAGCAGGCGCGACCCGCGGAAGTCGATCCGCGCCAGGGCGTAGCCCGCCGCCGTCGCCGCGACGCAGTTCCCCGCGACCGTGAGCGTCGCCACGATCAGGCTGTTGGCCATCGCCCCGGGGATGTTCGTGGAGTTCCAGACGTACGCGAAGTTGTCCAGCGTCGGCTGGTCGGGCAGCAGCTTCGGCGGGTAGCTGAACACCTCGGTCTTCGGCTTGAAGGCCAGCGACACCATCCAGACGAATGGCATCGCCACCAGCAGGGTGACCACCCCGGCGAGGAGCGTCCTGCGCCGGCCGGTCCCGCCGGTACCCGGTCGTGCCGTCCGGGCCGTTCGCACGTTCACCGCCGGCCTCCTCTCGCCATCGTGCGGATGCTGAGGTAGGCGAGGCCGAAGATCAGGCAGAACAGCAGGAACGCCATGGCGCTCGCATTGCCGAGCCGGTAGTGCTCGAAGGCCTCGTTGTAGATCAGCATGTTCAGGACGGTCGTGGAGGACAGCGGACCTCCGGAGGTCAGGACGTAGATCTCGGAGAAGGACTGGGCGAGGTAGATGAGGTCGACCACGACCACGTACGTCGTGATCGGCACGAGCAGCGGCAGGATCACGTGCCGCAGCGTCCGCCAGCGCCCGCAGCCGTCCACGGACGCGGCCTCCAGCAGCGAGACCGGGACCGCCTGGAGCCCCGCCAGGAAAATGATCATGCTGCCTCCGAGCGCCTTCCAGGCCCGCATCCCGATCAGCGACACCAGGGCGGTGTCCTCGTCGGTGAGGAACTTCACCGGTGGCAGCCCGACCAGATCCAGCAGGTAGTTGAACAGCCCGTCGTGGGAGTACAGCCACAGCCAGATCATGCTCACCGCCACCAGCGGCACCACCCGCGGCAGGTAGAGCACCGCACGGAACAGAGCCACACCCGGAAACCGGCCGTTGACCAGGAGCGCCAGGGCGAGGGCCGCCGGCACGGCCAGGATCAGCGTGCCGAAGGAGTACTGGACGGTGATCCAGATGGCGTGCCAGAACTCGCCGGACTGGAGCACGGCGAGGTAGCCGTCCAGGCCGTGGAACCTGGGCCCGCCGCGTTCGACGGGGTTGTACGAGGTCAGGCTCAGGTAGAAGCCGTACCCGATCGGGATGATCGTGACCAGCGACAGCGCGAAGGCGGCGGGCAGGACCAGGATCCAGCCCGCTCTGCGCTGGGCCGAGTGGAGCGGGCTCCGCCTCGGCCGGCGTACCGCCACGGGATCGGGCCTGGGGGACGTTCCCGGCGGCCGGGTCTCAGTCACCATGATGTAGCTTCATCCGTTCGAGATCCGTTCGAGTCGGCCGATCAGTTCTGCTTCGCCAGGCCCGCGGCCTTCGACGCCGCGCGGTCGAGCGCCTCACCGGCGGACGCCTTGCCGCGCAGCGCGGCCTCGATCTCCTTGGCCAGCACCTCGCGCTGTTGCGTCCACGTCTCGACGTTGGGGTTCCCGCGGAACTGGGCGGCGGCGTCCATGTAGGGCTTGATGTACGGCTGGGCGGAGAGCTCGGGGTCGGCGGCCAGGGAGGCGCGCGCCGGGATGCCGCCGACGGCCTGGACGTACGCCTTGGCGTTCGCCGGCTTGAGCAGGAACTCGATGAACTCCCACGCCTGGTCCTTGTGGCCGGAGTCGGCGCTGATGAACAGCCCGTTGCCGGCTCCGCCGAACGACGCCGCGGTGGTGTCCTTCAGCGGCGGGGCCAGCTTGATCTTCGCGGCGATGTCGGGAGACTGCTCGTGGATGCTCTTGAGCGTCGCCTCGTCGATCACGGCCATGGCCGCACGTCCGGTGACCAGCGGGTGCTGTGCCCCCGCCCCGCTCGTCGCCTCGCCCAGGCCGGTGGCCACCGCCTTCGGGCCGTTGTAGAAGTCGGCGAGGAACCCGAGCGCGCGCTTGCCCGCCTCGGAGTTCCAGGTGATCTTCGTGCCGCTCTCGTCGACGAAGGTCCCGCCGGCCTGGAACAGGAAGCTGCCGAACGCCTGCGACATGCTCGTCGGGTCGTCGGCGGGGAAGATCACGCCGGAGCGGGTGATGGAGTCGCCGTCGCGGACGACGAGCCGGTCCGCCGCTGAGCGCAGGTCCTGCCACGTCGCGGGCGGGGAGGCCGGGTCGAGGCCCGCCTCCTGGAACAGGTCGGTGCGGTAGGCGAGCAGGTGGCCGAAGCCGCGCAGCGGCATGATGATCTGCTTGCCGCCCACCTTGCCCTGGTCGAGGAACGTCAGGTCCGCCACGTCCGCGGCGGGCATCTTGGCGAGGTAGTCGTCCAGCGCGATCACTCGGCTATTGGCGGCGTATCCGGCCGCCGCGGCGTTGCCGTGCCCGAAGACGTCAGGCGCGGTACCGCCGGCGAAGGCGGTCGACAGCCGCGTGGCCAGGTTGGCCCAGTCGACGAACTCGACCTGGACGTCGACCTTGTGCTCCGCCTCGAACGCGGGGACCAGTTTCTCGTTCACCCAGGAGACCTCCTCGGCGAGATTGCCGGGGAACCAGACCCGCAGAGTGCTCGCGTCATCGCCGGAGCCACCGCTGCC
Organism: Streptosporangium sp. NPDC002544; assembly: GCF_040295965.1. Lineage (NCBI taxonomy): Bacteria > Bacillati > Actinomycetota > Actinomycetes > Streptosporangiales > Streptosporangiaceae > Streptosporangium > Streptosporangium sp. NPDC002544. The sequence goes on from NZ_JBEOWJ010000006.1 coordinate 361,487, forward strand.
GGCGGCGGTGCCGCCGCCGCATCCGCTCAGAACCATAACCGCGATGAGACCGGCCGCCAGGCGCGATGCGCCACGCAGCTTTGTGATCATCTGTACCTCCTCAGGGGCTGCATCCAGCTCGATAATGCGCATCATCTTGGTGGTGATGCGCATTATCAGTCAAGACCAGATCTTGACAGCCGGACGATCAGGTCGAAACACTGGCCGAACTTACAGCCGCGATAATGCGCAACACCAGAAGAGGAGGGACCATCCCGTGGTTCCCGCTCGCCGAGCAGTTCGCTCGGACAAAACGCACGCGACTCCCCACACCATGACAAACCGCCGACGCCGTAGCGCCCGGCTGTGGTGGGTGAGCCTCACGGCGGTGGCACTGCTCGCCCCCGCCACCACGGCCGGCGCGTCGTCTCTCGGGCACAACCCGCCCCACCCCGGCGGCGCCCCCGTGGGCATCAGCAACATGGTGGGAACGCCGATCCCCCCACACGCCAAGCCGGAGAACAATCCGCGCTTCGTCGCGCAGTTCCACGTCGAGATCGACAACTCCACCGGCGGCGCCATCGAGCACGTCGCGCTGGACGGCACACGGACGGTGCTCGGACACGTGCAGCGGCCGGCGACCGCCACCGTCAAGGCCAACGACGGTTTCTGGGCGTCGAAGTACTCGCGCGCCGTCGACGGCACCGCGGGACACCTGCTCGCCACGTCGGTCTACGTGCTGCGCTCCAAGGTCTGGCCGGAGGAGAGCTACGACCCGCTGCGCTACGAGAACTTCGACCCGGCCACCGGCGAGCGCGACTGGACCACCAGCCTGCTCAACATCCGTCCCGACCGGTACATCGGCGCCGACTGGGGCAACTGGCTGGCCGACACCATCTACACCGACATCCCGGGCGGCTCGGGGATCTTCGGTGGGAAGAGCTCGCTGCCCACCGGCGCACCGCTGTCCTACTTCGACGAGGCGAAGCAGGCCTGGCTCCCCATCGCCGAGCACTTCCGCGCCAACCCGGACGCGGCGCCCCCGCGCAAGCTGCGCTTCACCGCCTACCAGCCCCTGGTGCGCAACACCTCGCCGACCTACCTCGAGTTCGAGAACTGGGCCGCGGGCGACACGGTCGCGGGGAAGACGCACAAGAAGAACGGCGGGATCTACGTCGGCTACGCCCGGGGTGAGAAGCGCCGGGTCGCCGACGTCGTCCAGCGGGTCCAGGGCACCGGGCGCTTCGGCGGCACGGAGTTCGCCCACATCGGCCAGATGGACACCAACCACCCCGGCGCGATGACCTTCTCGACCTCGCCGTACGTCGGCTTCAGCTGGGACGAGAACGTCCGCGGCGGCTTCCAGATCGTCCCGGCGAACCACGTGAAGTTCCTCAGCAACGACCTCGGCCAGAACTCGTTCATGGGCCGACCCCAGTGGCTCATCGTCGGCCCGGTCGGCGCCGACCCGAAGCGGCTGACCGACGAGCGGTACATCATCGACGGCAAGACCTCGTTCTCCCCCGGCTGGGAGGCGATCGCGCCGGTGTTCGGCATGTACGCCCGGACCACGTTCGACCCGGCCAAACTCGACGAGTCCACCTACTTCGAGGTCTCCTACGACTACGGCAAGACCTGGCAGCTAAGCCCGGAGTTCACCGGAGTGCACGCCCCCAGCACCTGCCAGGCGGCGAACTGCCCGCAGAACTGGACCAACATCCGGGTCCACCTCGTCTACCCCGAAGGCCCCTGAGCGATCGCCGGCCCCCCCCCCCCCCCGGCCGCCGGCCCGCGCCCCCCCCCCCGGCCCCCCCCCCCCCCCCCCCCCCCCACAGGGCACGGCGGGGGGGGCGGGGGGCCCC